>NZ_KE384512.1:10470-15470 GCF_000426225.1 Desulforegula conservatrix Mb1Pa | reverse complement strand
CTTGTGGCATTGGTACAGATCTCTTGATTTGAGCTCGCAAAATTTCGAACCGCCGCAATTCGGACAACTAAAACCATGCGGCCATCTAAGTCTGAATAATGAGTCTTGGCACTTATCTTCGGTCCCATATTCGGACAGGAATTCGTGAATACTCTTTCCTTTTTGAAATTGGATCATATTTTTTGCCATGCTACACCTCCATCATATCTGGATAATCTTTCACATGCCTTAAGATAAGCATGGCGGAGTAAAAATGGTAATCAAAAAAATAATTCAGTTCCTGCAATATTTTGCCGATAATACAAATGAATTTGCATCAGTCTATTCGATGATTTATATTGCATACAGAAGTAAAAAAAAATAAAGCTGATAAATCATTCCAGCCAAAGGAGTTTATCATGAATATAGGAAGCGTGAATTCGGGTTCAAACGCATATGGAACATACGGAGCAGGACAGCTAAAGACCCAGGCCGAACCTGTAGCAGATCAGGCAGCCCTTAAAACAGGAGAAAGCCAGGGAGGAGCGCAGATAACAGCGCTTGCCAAGGCAAATGAACTCCAGAAGAATATCATAGACCTGATTGCTTGATGTGCTCAAACCTCATTCCCCCTTATAAATAAACAAGGGGGATTTGATAACCATATTATTTTGTGGGTCTGTTTTATTTTCAGCTTGAGCGCCTTAAGCAAAATTCAAAACGCAATTTCAACATATTTGATGCCCATTCTTTTCTCCTGAAAATATTTTATCCTTATTATCATGGCGATGACGTGAACAGTTGATGGTCTCGCAAAAAGTCATAAAAAGGCATCAGCGTCATGCCGTACTTGATCCGCCATCTTTGTATTTTCAAATACTTCTGGATTCCGGCCTGCACAGGAATGACCGAAATCGGACTTATTGCGACCTTGTCAACAGTTGAAGCCCCACTCAAAAAGATAACATTCAAAAAATTATGTGGCTCTGCCTGATTTTCAGTTAAGAAGTGCCTTTTATGGTTAATTTGCCATCAAAAAAGGGTGATGCGTAAGTCGGATTAGGACGCCCTTTGTCCGTAATCCGACGTTAAGCCGAGTGCCTCCGGCGGGTCGCTTTTTATAAAAAGCTCCGCAAAAACTTTATGGTTTTGTTAGTAGGCAAAAAACTGATATTTTTAGAGTTTTAAAAATGTTAAGCCCACGAACTTTCAACTGTTACTGAGATTTGAGCATAACAACAAAAAATTATAATTCATTTCACAGAAAGAGGCTTGCCATTCATCTCTGACGTTATTGAAATTATAAAAGGAACAGCTCTTTCAGCCCACTCAACCGGCTTCAAATAAGATCCTGCCTCGCTGCCCCAGCACTGCCTTAGCATATTTGTATCAATGACTCCGGGATTTAACGGAATAGCAACCATGCCTACTGGCAGTTCTTCTGCCAAAGCCCTTGTCATTCCCTCGACCGCCCATTTGGAAGTACAGTAAGGCGCAACTTCGGGTGAAACAAATCTTCCCCATCCCGAACTGAAATTTATTATTTTCCCTTTTCTTCTTTTTATCATTTCAGGAACAAATGCCCGCACAACATTGAAAACGCCCTTTACATTGACATCAATGAGGTTTGAGAAATCATCAGGCCTTATCTGCCACAAAGGATGGGGATCATTCATTATGGCCGCATTATTTATCAGAATATCAGGCACTCCGGCTTTAGCGGCTATCTTTAAAGCCCATGCGTTTACAGACTCGAAATCAGTCACATCAACAACATCAAACATATGCATTTTACCAAACAAACTATTCAGGGCCAAAATCTCATTTTCAGACCTGCCGCACCCAAAGACCCTGTATCCAAGATCAATGAATTTAGCAGCCATTGCCCTGCCAAGACCTTTGGTAACACCTGTGATTACGATATTTCCTTGAAAGATTTTACTCATCATTGACTTCCTTTCAAAATACTTCCAATTCCAAATCAAAGTGTTATCTCAATGCATGGATCGGGTTAGCACCGTCGTCAGCTCCTCAACGTACAAACCACGTACGTTTGCGTCGTTTCCTCCTTGCCGCCTTGATTTCATCTTTGATTTGAAAATGAAATAAAATGCACCATTTTATTATCTGTGTTTATTAATTTATACTTTTTTTGACGAAAATGCTAAAATCATGCCGTTTATTCAGCAAACAATCCGACTTACTTTAAGGAGCCTGCCATGATAGTTGGAATTCTAAAAGAAATAAAAACCGAAGAAAACAGAGTATCCATGACTCCTTCTGGAGTCGAAATAATGACAAGAAACGGTCACCAGGTTCTTGTTGAAAGATCGGCAGGCTCAGGCAGCGGCTTTGATGACGACGCATATATCCTTGCAGGTGCGGATATCAGTGAGACACCTGAAGAAATATACGGCAAAAGCGATATGGTAATGCATGTTAAAGAGCCTCAACCTTCAGAATACGGTCTGATCAGACAAAACCAGATTGTATTCACATATTTTCATTTTGCCGCTGATAAAGATCTTACTACTGAATACATGAAAACAAGATCTGTGGCCATTGCTTACGAAACAATAGAAGGAAACGACGGAAGCCTTCCACTTCTGACTCCCATGAGCGAAGTCGCAGGAAGAATGTCTATCCAGGAAGCTGCAAAATATCTTGAAAGATTCCAGGGAGGAAGGGGCATCCTTCTTGGCGGAGTCACAGGAGTTCAGCCAGCGACAGTTCTTGTAATCGGAGGCGGGATTGTGGGAACAAACGCGGCTCTTATGGCATGCGGACTAGGCGCAAAAGTTTACCTTCTGGACAGAGATCTTGACAGACTGAGACACTTGTCAGAAATAATGCCCAAGAACTGTTTCCCAATAATGAGCACTCCGGCGACAATAAGAGAACTTGTCCAGGAGGCTGATGTTGTGATAGGCGCCGTACTTCTCAGAGGAGCGAGGGCGCCCATGCTTGTTACAAGGGAAATGCTATGGACAATGAAAAAAGGGGCCGTGATGGTCGACGTCGCAATTGACCAGGGCGGATGCTTCGAAACATCAAGAGCCACAACCCACAGCAACCCTACATACGAAGTTAACGGAATTATCCATTACTGCGTGGCGAACATGCCTGGTGCCGTACCCATGACATCGACATTGGCGCTAACAAATGCGACTCTTCCATATGCCTTGACAATAGCAAATAACGGCTGGAAAGGAGCTGCCATAAAGAACCCAGGCATCAAACCTGGGCTCAGCATGATAGACGGCAACATTACATGTAAAGGCGTCGCAGAGGCGTTCGGGATGGAGTATAAGGCTGTGGAAATATTTTTATAACCAAGATTGATGATTTCGAAAAAAAGTTTTGGAGTCATGCCTGACTTGATCCGGCATCCAGTTCTTTCAGATACTTCTGGATTCCTGACTGCGCTGGAAGGACAAGAATACGAGCTTTTGAAATTTCATCAACATTAAAGACCGAAAAAAATATTAAACAATCTGATATATTTTTATAAACAATAAAATTGTTCAAGGCGCATAAAGAAATCGTAAAATGAAAAACTTCAATTTTAAATTAATAAAAACAGCAGCAATCCTAACAATAATGCTCTGTACTCATAATGCATTTGCGGAAGATAACAAACCAACTGAAAACCCCGGATTCACAAGCATACCATTCACGGCTCAGCCAGTCCAGCGCCAGTGGAGAACAGGCTTCAAGGCGAATTCTGTTCTTGATTTCATTGAAATACCTCCTTCAAAGGCTATGTGCGAAGAGTGCGAGCGTATTTCCAGAGAAACCTGGCCGCCTGAAAAGACGGAACATCTTAATTTTGAAAACCCGAACGCGCTTCCGCTGCCTTTTGATGACAACGGCTCCATCAAAAGCGGCCTTATCAATCCTGAAAAATGGTTTCTTATTGATCTAAAAGGAAACATAAAAGAAACCAGCGTAAACAGGCTTACAGCGGTTTTTTCCCAAACTTCCTCGGGTTGCTGCTACATGACATCCGAAGCCCTCGGGCAGAAAGATACCGTTGTCATTAACACCATGGGGCCAACTCCAAACAATTTTTTCATTGCATACACTTCAAAGCCTGTGCCTGTGCCAGTTATGCGCAGAGCAGACACAAAGCAGAAACAGTTTACAAATACTGGAGAGAAAATACCGGAAGAATACATTAACTCCCTTGATTCGGCGGCTATGAAGCAGGCATTGGGTGACAAGCAAACTGTTTTCAAAAAAGAGCTTCAGATGGCTTATACCCAGGACTTTCAGGCATGTATAGATCAGAAAAAAGGGGTTGAAAAACTCTCTATGACCGGCTGGATATCCGAAGATTTCACATGTGCATTTGCAATCTACAGAAAAGAAGAAAAAAACGCCGAACCTGTTGCCGTATTTTTTAACGCAAGACAGGCGTACAACGACAATTTCAGGCCAACCATTGAAGCGGCCGCAGATCTCGACGGAAACGGCACAGACGAATTAATAACTTCCGTGGCTTATTCTGAAGGCAACGCTTTCAAGATTTTCACGATCAAAAATGAAAAAATGACCCAGATTTATGAAACAGGGTATTACGGGCTTTGATTTCTTGGTATGACTAAAACGATTCTGGACAATCACTGAAGAACATTTTACCGGGGTATCTAAATGAAAAAGATTGTTATTTCGTTTATTGTTGCAATTGTTTTTTGTTCAGGAATTTCAAAGGCAGATACATGTTGGAACGATCCGGCGTTAACAAAAAAGACTGAAACCGAGATACTTATTGCGGCAAATGAGACAGATCAGAAGCAGGACGTGGAAAAACGGGCAGCGGAAGATAGAATGCGGCAGGAAAAAATAGAGGCCGAAAGAAGAGCTAACGAAGACAGAGAACGCCAGCAAAAAGCAGAGGCTGAAAGAAAAGCTAACGAAGACAGAGAACGCCAGCAAAAAGCAGAGGCTGAAAGAAAAGCCAACGAAGACAGAGAACGCCAGCAAAAAGCAGAGGCTGATAGAAGAGCCAACGAGGACAG
>NZ_KE384512.1:0-10034 GCF_000426225.1 Desulforegula conservatrix Mb1Pa | reverse complement strand
AAAGAAAAGATTGAGGCTGACAGGAGAGAACAGGAGTTTAAAAAACAGCAGGAACTCCAGGAATCAGAAAAAAAAGCATACGAAGACAGAATTCGTCAGGAAAAGATAGAAGCTGATCGCAAGGATCAGGAATATAAACGCCATCAGGCCCAGCAGGAAGCAGACAAAAAGGCGTACGAAGACAGAATCAGGCAGGATAAAATTGAAGCTGATCGCAAGGAACAAGCTTTAAAGCTTCATCAGCAACAGATGGAGGCTGAAAAAAAAGCACAGGAAGCCACCATTGAAAAAGAAAGAGAAGAAGCAAAAAAGCAGGCTGAAGAACTGAAAAGGCAACAGCAAAGACTGGAAGCTGAAAGGCGCGCTGAGGAAATAAAAAGACGGGAAGAAGAACATAGAGCGCAAAAAAGAGAAGAGGAGCACAGGAGAGAAAGTGAAAGCCTTGAAGCTCAAAAAAGGGCCGAAGAACACAGAAGATGGCACAAAAAACATCACAGCCACCATCATTATGATGACAGAAATCATTACCATTATAACAACAGATATAATGATGAGAGTACAATAATTTACACCGAGCAATACTACTACTATAATGAGCCATATCCAGACACAAACTATCCAGCACCCAATTATGATCAACCATATAGCGGCAATCTGCCTCCCAAAACAATCGCCCCTCCGGCTGGCCAGATAGTTTCCCCTGAATCAGGTATTAGCGAGGAAAAAGCTGTCATGGATATACTCGAATCCGAGGCATTTGTTCCTAACATCCATATTTCTGAAGCAAGCCCTGACTTTTGCAAAAGTTTCATGAAGTCCCTTAAAGCCAATAATGGCGAGGTTATTTTTGAAAAACCTGTGGTTAGCACAGACGACCCTGAGTCAACTGATCTTGCGAGAAACTTCCCATGTTACAAAAAAGCAGGAGATGAAGAATACATAGCTAAAAGCCTCAGCATGGCAGGAGAGCAGAATTTCAAACTTTACAGGCTAAAAAAGGATCTTTCCTCAAAAAATTCTGACTATGAATATATGCTTTATACGGAACCTGCTTCAGCTACAGGAAGGTCAGATCTTATTCCAGGATTTTGGAGAATAGATAAAAACACATGCAAGATAAAGCAGGAAGTCACTGTCAATGAAAACAATCCTGACGCGGGCAATTTTAGCTCAATAGTAAAATACAAAAAGCAATATTATATTCTGGATATTGCGCTTAAAGGCAACGAGACAGAGCAGACTCAAAAGCACATAATCAAGCTGCATCAGTATTCATCTAAAAAGGGGATTTTTGAGCAAAGCCCTTATGCTTACTGGGCAGAACCATATCCAATCAACTGATTCATTGGGGTGAACAAGAAACTCCGGCAGGATATTATTTTTTCATTCCTGCCGACGAAGAGCTCGAACACCTATTATTGTTTGTGTTTTACGAAGCAGAAGTTTATACTTTAAAGATTGTAAGTCGGCTTAAACCGAACATCATAACTGCTTACGAAACCAAGCCGATTAAAGCAATGAGACAGCCTTTGAATTGAAAACAGGGCAAATTTTCCAAGCCACGCACCTTTCTTCTTTTGTGATTTTCAGCAATCATTTGCTCATTATGAACAGAGCTGTCTCGTTTTTGAAAAACCTGCGCAAAAAGTCATAGTCGTACACACTGAGAAGCCACAGAAATTTTATAAACAACTGCCTATTTATCAGGATTATAGCATGGAAAACAGTATAACCACCCTTGACATCGTAAGCCTGTGCCTAAAGCTCGATTTGGCAGCGAAAAATATCTACGATAGATTCACCAACACCTGTGAGAACCAGGGAATAAAGAATTTTTGGCTGGAGACAAAGACGACCGAAGAAAGGCATATTGAATTCTGGAAAACCATAATTAAACTGTCCAACAAAAATGGACTGCCTGAGATATTCGATTCTCCTGATTCGGTGGCGAAGGAACTGGAACTCAGCCTGAACAAAACCCAGGAGCTTCTCAAAAAAGCCGAAGATTCCAATTCAATCCTTGAAACATTTTTAATCGCATACAAACTTGAATTCTACATGATGAATCCGGCATTTGAACTTCTATTCCACATACTGGGAAGAAATGCTGAAGGATTGAATCCTGAGACAGATTATATGGCTCATATCAAGGGCTTCGATGAAATTCTGAAAAAACATGGACTGATTACTCCTGAACTTGAACTGCTCGGAGAAACCCTTCTCCATATCTGGAAAGAAAGTAACAGAATTGCCCGCCAGACAATAATCGACGAACTTACGTCAGCGTATAACAGAAGAGGCTTCATGGTGGTGGCAGAACAGCTCGCGGAGCTTTCAAGAAGAAATAACTCCGGCATTGGAATCATCCTGATTGATATAGATCATTTCAAAAAAATAAATGAGGCGCAGGGACACCAGATCGGAGACAGAATGCTTAAACAGATTTCTGAAATTATTAAATCAAGCCTGAGAGCATCTGACTTAATTGGAAGATACGGCGGAGATGAATTTATTATTTTCCTGCCTGAAGTTCGACATAAAGGAGCAAGTCTTGTGGCTGAAAAAATCAGATCCGCCGTGGAAGAAGCTAACATTGAAAAAACCGGTGTGACCGTCAGCATTGGGTCGATGGACGGCCACATAAAAGAAGAACCCCAGGAATTAATATGGGAAATGATTAAACAGTCTGAAAGCTATCTCTATGCCGCTAAAAAGGGCGGAAGAAATATGGTGATGGGAAACACATAAAAGTATAGGAAATCCATATACAAGTCTGCAACATATTTACTTAAGGAGAAAGGAAATGCCCAGATCATTCTCAATGGCAATTGTCTTGATTTCCATATTTCCTGCCCTGATATTCGGACAGGAGTCTTCCCCTGATTTTCAAAAAATCAGGTGGATGACAGAGGAATATGCCCCTTACAATTATACAGAACGCGGAATTTTAAAGGGAATAAGCGTTGATATACTCAATGAAATCTGGAAAAGATCGGGAATAGGCCCTAAAAAACCAGATATAGAGGTTCTGCCCTGGGCCAGGGGATACATGTATTTAAAAAACGAAAAAAACTCCTGCCTGTTTTCGATGGGGATCACAGAAGAAAGAAAAAAACATTTTATTTTCTCAAACCCGATATTGAGCAACAACAACGTAATCATAGCAAAAAAAAGCAAAAAATATAAAATTGACTCCATCAATGAACTGAAGAATATAATCATAGGAACTGTAAGGGAAGATGCAGGAGAACAATTCCTCGTCTCTGCTGGATGCCAAATGGATAAGCTTGAGAGATCAAGTTCAGCGGAAACTCTTGTCAGAAAACTTGCAATGGGCAGAATGGATGCCATCTCATATGGTGAAGATACAGCCGCATACAACATGAAACTCTACGGCATTGATCCAAACCAATATGAAGTAATTTATCTTATAAACAAAAGCGAAACAGCTTTTGGGTTTAATAAGGACACTGAACCAGAGATAATTGCCCGATTCAATAAAACAATTGATGACCTAAAAAAGGATGGAACAATTGAAAGAATAAGGGAAAAGTATTTGCGTTAATCCCTTACGCACATAGCTTCCAGCCTTATTCTCAGCCGGCTTGCCCAGTGGTCAAAGGCATTTTTGGTATCTGTCCATTTATCGCGAAAAATCATTTTCCCGCCCTGACGTCTGTCGACATCGGCAGCAAGACGTTCGCCTGTCACAGAATCAAGAACTTCAATCTCGCTTGCAGCCTCTCCTGTTCCGAGATTTTTATCCGTAACGATTTTTGTGGCTAAAGATATGGAAATTCCAAGAGGAGACACCGAAGACAGAGTATTTATTATGGGCGATGCTGGTTTGACATCCGTTATTGCAGCCCTGACCCTCAGAACCCCTGGCCCAGGCTCATCAACAATCTTATATTTATCAAATACTGCCGAAGTTATCGCCTGATCGTAATAATCGGCAAACTCGCGGAGAAGAATTGGCTCTAAATCAGTGCTTTCTTCCTGACCAAGCAAACAAACGCAGACCTTTTCGATAAGTATTTTGTCATATTTGCTCAAATCAGCGCCTGGCCTGCTGTAACCATAGGCGGCCTGATCCCCGCCACCTTGTTTTAAACCACTGTAGTCACCAAGAAAACCGGTTTTTTCCACTTTTTTCATGCCTGACGAGGCACATCCGATATTCATCAGGGCAAGCAGGACAATCATAAAGTAAAGATAATGTTTCCCAGACACAAAGAACCTCCTAAAACACATGGTTTCCTTCGCCACACCTTCAATAAACACAGTTTTTCATAAAAAACAAGGAACTCATAGATAACTACCAGCCACATCTGACATTGTCAATTCATAGCTGGTCGACAAATGTAAAAGAACAGTTTAATACTTAGAGTTGCCTTTGATCTTATTCGGGTATATCAATCATGATTAATTTTTACAGACCTCCCACATGAATATAAAGGAGCTTATGATGAGCAGCGTGTATGATCCGCAGATGCCGGACGAACACAGTCAGTTCAAACTTCTTCGCATGAAAAAATTCGCCCCTTTTTTCTGGACTCAGTTCTGCGGAGCTTTTAATGACAATGTATTCAAAAACTCCCTCATACTGACTCTGGCCTTTCATGCAGGAAACGTGGCAAAGGGAGAATCTGATATTCTCATGAATCTTGCGGCAGGGCTTTTTATTCTGCCATTCTTTCTATTTTCTGCCACAGCTGGCCAGATTGCCGACAAATTCGACAAATCCAGGATTATTCAAATAATCAAAATCGCTGAAATCCTGATAATGATATGCGCTACATTTGCTTTTTATTACAGAAGCAACTCGGCCCTGCTCTTCCTCCTTTTTCTGATGGGAATGCATTCAGCTTTTTTCGGGCCTGTAAAATACAGCATTATTCCTCAGCACCTTGAAAGCCATGAAATAATAGGTGGCAACGCTCTTGTTGAAATGGGAACCTTTGTTGCCATACTTATTGGCACGATACTCGGAGGAATTCTCATTCAGCAGGAAAATGGGAGAATATACGCTGGAATAACAGTCATAATAATAGCCTTCATGGGCTGGCTGGCGAGTTCATTTATTCCAAAGGCCGAGGCTGCTGACAAAAATCTTAAAATTGGCCTTAACCCGATCGCAGAATCAATCAAAACCATAAAATTCGCCAAAAGAGAAAAAAGCGTCTTTCTTTCCGTGCTCGGCATTTCATGGTTCTGGTTTCTTGGCGCGTCCTATCTGACCCAGATTCCAAATTACACAAAAACAATTCTCGGAAGCGGCGAAGGAGTTGTAACGCTCCTTTTGACGATGTTTTCAGTCGGGATCGGTGCAGGCTCACTCCTTTGTGAATGGCTTTCAGGCAGAAAAATCGAATACGGCCTTGTTCCAATTGGCTCGATAGGTCTTTCAATTTTCGGGATTGATCTTGCAATGTCCTACAGCGCGACAAATCCCGACCATCTGCTGACTGTTATGGAGTTTCTTAAAACCAGCGGAAGCATAAGGGTTCTCGTGGATCTTGTCCTCATAGGCATATTCGGAGGCCTTTATATTGTTCCGCTATATGCGCTTATCCAGGTCAGGACAGAACCAGAGCTCAGATCAAGGGTAATTGCTGCCAATAACATCCTGAACGCTTTATTCATGGTTGCTTCAGCCGCTATGGCCGGAATTCTGCTCGGTAAATTCGGGCTTTCGATTCCGATTTTCTTCTTAATTCTGACAATAATGAATATAGTTGTTGCCTTATATATTTACACCCTTGTTCCTGAATTCACCATGCGCTGTCTCGTATGGGTGCTGACCCACATCATCTACAGAATTAAGCATAAAAATCTTCATATGATTCCATCCGAAGGCCCGGCTGTGATTGTCAGCAATCATGTCAGCTATGTGGACGCACTTATCATTGCCAGTCTTTGCAGAAGACCGGCCAGATTTGTAATGGACTCGTCAATTTTCAAAATACCTGTGATGAATTTCATCTTTACGACTGCAAAGGCAATCCCCATTTGTTCCCGCAAGCAGAATCCCGAAATTTATGAAAAAGCTTTTGTTTCAATTGCAGAAGCCCTTGATGCAGGTGAAATAGTCTGCATTTTTCCTGAAGGCATGATCACCAAAACAGGAGACATACATGAATTCAAAAACGGAATAGAAAAAATTCTTGAAAAAAACCAGGTACCTGTGGTTCCGTCTGCACTGCGCGGGCTTTGGGGAAGTTTTTTCAGCCATAAAGACGGCAATGCCATGATGAAATTCCCTAAACGCTTTTTTTCAAAAATTGAATATGTAGTGGGGAATCCAATTCATCCAGAAGAGGCAAATGCTGAAGGACTCAGACTTGCTGTTATTGGACTGAGAGATGATGCAGGAGTCTAAAAAAGCATTATAGGGAAAAGAGTTTATGATTTAATAGATGACAAGGTCGCAAAAAGTCCTATTTCCGTCATTCCGGCGCAGGCCGGAATCCAGAAGCAGCTGTAATTAATGGATGCCGGATCAAGTCCGGCATGACGCTTAAGCCATTTTTAGACTTTTGCGACTCCATCAATCGATGAATTTCAGAATTTTCACCGACTTTTTTTCTTGTTTTCCGTTTAATGCTCATATATCTGCAAAAGATCTCGAAAAAAATATTTTTTAATCCCTGGATCAAACGAATCGTTCAATTTTCAAAAAGGCGGATGGAATGAATTCTATATTTTCTTTGTTCATGTATCTTTCAGGCGTAGGAGCCATTGGAGGAATATATGTCCATTTAATGACTGTCCTGGGGCTACCCCTGCCCTTTCCTGAAAACATTCTGACAATACCTCTGACACTTGGCGTTCTAATTGCCGGACTTGTAGCAATTCTCGCAATAAGGAGTATTGCCAAGAAAAGGCCGGGAGAAGATATTGTGAAGGTCATTCTGAGCAGATGCCAGAAGTGGATGATCTCGCTTGTTATTTTTTTTGCGGCTTATGAAATTCTGTTTCTTGTCGCAGGCAACAAGATTGAGTTTCTGAGTACTTTATCTGCCGATCCAAACGCCTCAGCGCTCCTGACCCTTTCCATAGTATGGATGAGCGTATATTCAGCGGCGATGTCTGTTCTTTACGCAGTAACAAGGCCGGAATAGTCACAATAAACAGAATCCAAAAAATTGGGCCCGGGGAATCCGGGCCTTATACTTCCCGCTTCTAATCCTGACCGATTCTTACAGATTTCTTGATAATATAGTCCCCAAAGCCAAATTTCCCCTTGGTGTAAACCCATTTTTCTATTACAAAATGAGCAGCTACTGATTTACAGGATGGGAAAATGTATTTTGCACAGAGAGACAGATTTATAAGCTTGATGGACTCGCAAAAAGTCAAAAAATGGCATTGGCGTCATGCAGGACTTGATCCGGCATCCAGTAATTACAGCTGCTTCTGGATTCAGGCCTTCGCCAGAATGACTGAAATTGAATTTTTTGCGACCCTGTCAAGCTTTACACCCACACAAACGATCTTAAATTTTAAAACAAAAAAACGGGGAATTTTATTCATCCCGCTTCTTTTATTCTTTATAATACTAATGTCAGGCTGTTCTGCTGTCGCTCCAAGGCATGAAGAAGAAGATGCATTAAGGGAAAAAATCGTACAGACTGCGCTAAAGTATAAAGGATGCCCTTATAAGCCAGGAGGCACAACTCCAAAAGGATTCGACTGTTCAGGTTTTACATCATTTGTGTACAATAAAGCAGGGATCAGGATTCCAAGAACATCCGGGAGCCAGTTTGACTCAGGCCAGGATGTTGATTTTGATGAAATGAGAAATGGTGATCTAGTTTTTTTTACAAGATGGGGCTCCATAGGCAAGCTGTTCTCCCCAAACCATGTTGGTATTTTCATAGGCAACGACAGATTCATTCACGCGCCCTCAAGCGGCGGCAAAGTACGAATAGATAAACTGAGTGACGAATACTGGGACAGCCATTACAAAGGCTCAAGGAATGTGATCAAATAAATGAAGAGTATAGAAAAAGCCAAGTTCATAATCACCTGCGAACATGGCGGCAACAAAGTGCCGGGGGAACTTGCCGAATATTTTTCAAAAGCATGTAAGATTCTTGAAAATCACAGGGGATATGACATAGGAGGGCTTGAGCTTGCCAGGAAAATTTCCGCGGGGCTTGAAGCTCCTTTTTTTTATTCCGAAACAACAAGGCTTGTTGTTGACCTTAACAGATCGACCTTCAGCAAAAATCTATTCTCGGAATTCACTTGTATCCTTAATAAAGAGGAAAAAGATCGTATCCTTGAAAAATATTATTTTCCTTACAGAAATAAAGTTGAAACAGAGATAACAAGGCTTGCCGAGGAACAAGGGGTTATACACATCGCGGTTCACTCCTTCACGCCTGTCATGAACGACAAGGTCAGAAACGCTGACATCGGTTTTCTCTATGACCCAAAAAGAAAGCCTGAAAAAACATTTTGCTCTCTCTGGAAACAGAAACTTGATAAAGAAACGCCATCGTTCAGAACAAGAATGAATTATCCATACAGGGGCATCTCTGACTGCCTGCCTCTCAAGCTTAAAAAAATTCTTCAGCCGGAGAAATATATCGGAATTGAACTTGAGATTAATAATAAAATATTTGAAAATCCGGCATTAACCAAAATGCTGCATGAGGCGTTGTTGAAAACGCTGATGGAGATCAAAGAGCAACAGTTTTAATACAAAAAAAATAGGAAAACACAGCCTATAAAGAATCCTTTTATTTGGTAACAATAATACTACACGGTGCCCCCCCCCAATTATGTCCGATAAGGAAACGTTGTCGGACATAATAGGGCAAGTGGGACTGTTCTTATCAATGCCTTTGAACTCTTTATGTTATTAATGCTATATTCTTTTAATGATTTAAAACGGTTTTTCATGATATCAACAAAAAAGGCAATAGATGGAAAATAAACACTTAATTTTCATGTTTTGCTCTAATAGAAGTGACATATGTTTTTTTCACATATTGACCTGTTAGAATGTATCACTCATATAAGGAAATAATCATGAAAAATAACAATCCTTGTGTATTGTTTTTATCTCATGGAGGTGGCCCTTTACCGCTATTAGGCGATGAAGGACATGCAGAGATGGTTAAAACCTTAAAGAATTTAGCTTCAAAAATTGATAAACCATCAGCTATTATAGTGATAAGCGCTCATTGGGAGGAAGATTTAACCACAATTACTTCTGGCTCAAATCCTTCACTTATTTATGATTATTACGGCTTTCCTGAAGAATCATATCTTATTGAATATCCTTGCCCTGGAGAACCCGTTTTAGCTGGACAAATAGGAGAATTATTTAACAAATCAGGTATAAAAAACAGACTTGATAAACATAGAGGCTTTGACCACGGATTATTTGTGCCTCTTAAAATAATGTATCCTGATGCAGATATCCCTTGCATCCAGCTGTCTTTGCTTAAAAATTTAAATCCTGCCGATCATATAAAAATAGGATCTACCCTTTCCAGAATAAAGTATGATAATCTGATGATCATCGGTTCAGGTTTTTCATTTCATAATATGAGGGCCTTTTTTGAGCCAGAAACAATTGATAGTAAAGCAATGAATGAAAAATTTGAGAAATGGTTGATTGATACATGCTCGAATCAAGATATTGCTGAATCTGAAAGAGTTAAAAGAATCGAAAACTGGGAAAATGCGCCCCATGCAAGATATTGCCATCCTCGAGAGGAGCATTTGTTACCATTACATGTATGCTATGGTGTTCACCAAACGCATTGTAGCGAATATTTCGAATTAAGAATTCTTAATAAAAAATCGAGTTTCTATCTTTGGTAAATGGATTATTGGAATTTTATTCTGTTTTTATAGTTCTCAACTCTTTATCTTATGTGGCTCTGCCTGATTTTCAGTTAAGAAGTGCCTTTTATGGTTAATTTGCCATCAAAAAAGGGTGATGCGTAGATAACATGGTTGTCATCTAAAGAAAAAACCTGCCATCCATGCAAACGTGGATTATATTTTTAGAG
>NZ_KE384511.1:7391-18215 GCF_000426225.1 Desulforegula conservatrix Mb1Pa | reverse complement strand
ATCTCCGGCAAAGGCCCTGGAAGGGCTTTGTCTGGATGCTGTTCATCCTGAAGACAAGGCCCGGATTCAGGAAGACTTCAAGATTTATCCTGGTCTTGCTTCCGCTTTCGGAAACGAGTTGCTCAAGGCTGTGGGATTTGGCGACCTGGGAAACTGATCGCAAAAGCAAGGGAAGAAATCGGATCAAGCGCCATTGAGCAGTATGGCCTGCTGATCCGGTTCTTTCTGAGGGAGAGTCCGGCAGATGACATGGAAGATTTTGCAAGACAGTCTGCCGGAGCGATCTGGATCGAGGAACGAATGTTGACGGGGATATCACGGATATTCGGGGGCAAATAAAATGGACGGAATATATTCGGTACAGGCCGTTATGAGTCTTGTGGACAACATCACAGGCCCGCTCAGGAAAGTGAAAAACGAGCTGGGCGAAACTGGGCAGGCTGCGTTGGGCTTGTCCGGAAGGATGGCAAAGCTCGCGGAAAAGATGCTGCCTGTCGCGGTTGCAGCAGGAGCTGTGCTTGCCGCTTTTACGCCCTGCGTGTCTGCGGCCGCAGATCTGGAATCAGCCATATCAGGGGTCGGAGCCATAACAAATGCCAGCGCTTCAGAGATGGCTGCTTTGAAACAGGCTGCCCTTGATCTTGGCGCTTCAACCGTATTTTCGGCAGGCGAAGTCGCTGCCGCAGAAAAGGCCCTGGGTATGGCCGGTTTTACGGTTAAAGAGAATATTGCGGCACTGCCTGGGGTTCTTGATCTTGCGGCCGCGTCCCAGATGGATCTCGGAAGGACGGCAGGAATTGCGTCAAACGTTCTGAGGGCTTTTCATCTTGAGGCAAGCAGATCTGGGGAAGTTGCAGACATCCTGACCAGCACATTCACCTCGTCAAACACGACCCTTGAAAGTCTGTCATCCACCATGGCAAACGCGGCTCCCGTGGCTGCGGCCGCCGGAGCATCAATCGCGGATGTGGCGGCAATGGCGGGCAAGCTTGGTAATATTGGCATTGACGCAAGTGTCGCAGGCACAGGAATCAAGATCATGTTCCAGCGATTACAGGCTCCTGCTGGTCAGGCTGCCGCTACCCTTCAGAAGCTCGGCATTAAAACCAAAGACGCGGCAGGCAATATGCTGCCCATTTACGATATTTTAAGCAGTCTTGAAGCAAAGACCAAGGCCATGGGAACCGGAGACAGAGCAGGAGTGCTCCAAAAGATTTTTGGTGAAGAAGCCATAAGCAGCGTAACTGGGCTGTTGTCTGAGGGCGTAGGCAAGATTAAGGCATACGCGCAAACCTTGGCTCAGCCCGGCAAAGCTGCTGCTGTCGCAAAAAAGAATCTGGATAATTTCAATGGTGCTGTGGAAATGCTGTCCGGAGCATGGGACGGATTAAAGATCACCATCGGAGACATATTTCTGCCGGTTTTAAGGATTCTGGTCGAGTGGCTTGGAAAGGTTGTGGATGTTCTTAATTCGCTCGCGTCCTCATCTGTTGGCAAAACCCTGATTTTTATGGCAGGAGTCGCGGCCACCGCCGGGGCCGCTTTCGTGTCGTTTCACGCTGTAAGCGCGCTTCTTGCCGCTGCTTTGCCGTGGATAACCTCAGCCCTCACAGCCATGAAGGCGACTCTATTGGGTTTGTCATGGCCTGTATTAATCCTGATTGCCGTCGTGGCAGCCCTTACCCTGGCATGGAACAACAATTTCGGAGGCATGGCTGACAAGCTTTCCGGGTGGTGGACAAAGGTGTCGCTCGTTTTTCGTGGTGTTCAGGCTGTTTTTGCTTCTCTCAAAAACGGCACTGGAGAAATACGCGGCCAGCTTGCTGCGGATATTCAGGCAAACGGCCTTGTTGGAGTCGTGACCACTGTAGGCAAGGTTATATACAGGGTAAAGGAAGCCTTTAGCGGGTTTGTGAATGAATTTCAGGTAGTCGCAGGCGGTCTTGCCGCCAATCTTTTACCAATATGGAATGAAATAATGGCAGCGCTTGAGCCCGTAATTTTGCTTGTCAAAGAGGTCGCATCATCAATAACCGGAAGCATGGAAGGCTCCAAGATTTCAGGCTGGCGCGTGTTTGGAGAAGTTGTGGCCGATGTCGTTGGGTTTGGCTTGTGGCTCCTTGTCGAGGTTCTGAAAGTCCTCATCGTGCCCTTAAAAATAGCATGTCAGGCTGTGGGCGCTCTGGCCGATCTTTTCAGATGGCTTGGCAAGGCAATCGGTGAATCCGTTGGTTGGGCCTACGTGAAGATTGCTGAAATGCCGGGCAGAATAGGCAGAGAAATGGATATGATTGTAGGGATTTTCAAGGCCCTTCCAGGCAAAGCTCTTAATGCCCTTTCCCAGTTTGCTCCTGTCCAATGGATAAAGTCAGCTATCGAGACCGGCGATGACCTTATGTTCTCTGGCAAAATTCTTCTGGCGACATTCATCGCCGGAGCCTGGCTAGGTCTGACATCCTCTTTTGAAACAATAAAAACGACTATCCAGAATTTTTTCAGCGACCTGAATCTTTTTGAGTCTGGGGCCAAACTCCTTGGTACTTTCACCGAAGGCATAAGATCGGCTCTTTCAGTTCCTGCACAGCTTGTGGAATCGGGCCTTCAGAAAATTAGAAACCTGCTTCCGTTTTCAGATGCCAAGGAAGGGCCATTATCGACCCTGACACTTTCAGGGGCAAGGATGATGGAAACCCTCGGCACAGGTGTCAGGCAGGCAGCTCCTGATCTTCAGGCAACTGTCGCTTCGTCCCTGGCCCTTAAAATGCCAGAGCCTGGCAGCGGAGTTCCAGCTCCTGCCTTGCCTGAAATCGTCCTTGGCGATAGCGCCAAAAACGTAAAAAGCACGAACGAAGCAGGGAAAAGCAGAAAAATAGAAGTGCATATCAGGTCGCTTGTATTGCCTGAAGTAAAGGACTCTGACGGATTTGTCACTGCCCTGAAAGGAATGGTGGAAGCTCATGGCTGGTAGAATGCTGACCTATGAAGACGGGATTGTGATGCTGAACGGAGAAATTTTGCCTGGTATTCTGAAACATCAGTCCGCCAGGGGATCTGTCCGGTTTGATGAAACAAAACAGGACGGAGGCGGATCCGGCAAGGTCAAGGTGGCCATGGGCTGGGAAGACGCTGATGTGTCGCTTACGCTGGAGCTTCTGACCGATGACCAGAGCACCTGCTACGACAAGCTTTCAAAAATCAACTCCATATTCAAGGGCCACGACTCCGGAGGCAGGCCCGGAGTTTACTCCGTGAACAATCCCATGCTTACGGCAATGGGAATCAGGCAGGTAATTTTCTGTGGCCTGGACTCCATGGAGTCAGACCAGGACGACGTGATTGACTGTCAGTTATCCTTTGTCGAGGAAGGAATAGATATCCAGACAGTGGAGAATAGAGCCTCAAGCGGAGACAAGGCATCAACCAATCTGACGAAAACAAAAACGCCAGGCGGAACAAAGCCTAACCCAGAGCCTGATAATCGAATCAATGTGGACGTGATGTGATGGGTGGCTTCTTAAAAAGTCCATCTGCTGTGTTGCGCTTCATCCTCAGTCATTGCGGAGTAAGAAGTGCTACGCCTCATTCCTTCGGACTCGCGCGCCTTGCAGCTGGAGCTTTTTTCTTTGCCACCGAATTTGGAGAAGGTCAATCATGAGGATTTCCGTTCTGCATCAACAGATTGACATCGGGGGCCTTAGCTTTAACAGGGCGCAGAAGCTCCGAATCATATCAAGGAGGCATTCTCCTTTGACCATGATGGAAATAGCTCTGCCTGATCCGGACAGATATCTGTTCCGGACTGTGAAGGCGAAAGATCAGGTTCAGATCGGGCTGGGCTACAGGGATCAGGAGCCGGGAATCTGGAAAGGCTCTGTTTCGTCCATAAAGCCTGACCCGGCAAAGGATCAGATACTCATCACGGTATGCGGAGAAGAGTTGCCTCTGACAGCCACCAGTGTTGTTCATGCATTCGAGAACGAGCCAGCCGAGGCCATAGTAAAATGGCTGGTGAATAAAGCAGGGCTGACCACCGGGCGCATCGATGCTCCGGGAGTGACCATCCCAAGGTTTTCGGCAAATAATATTCCGGTGTGGCAGGCGGTGAGGCAATGCCGCGTAACATGCCATCGAGCTTCAAACAAGGATATGAGTCGCTGGGCTATCTGGATGGATGGAGAGGGAAAGATTAACTGGGGTGATTTTGACGAAGAGACAGACTCGATTCCGGTGATTGCTACTGGGGCCGGGCTTATCAGCCATCATCCTGTGGAAAACGACTCCGGACTGAGTGTGGTCGAGAGCTTTTTATTGCCGTATTTGAGACATTCCCAGCTTTTCAGACTGGAAGACACAACAAGGCATAAAAGCGGGGATTACAGGATTCTGTCTGTAGTCCACGACATTCAGGAAACAAAGGCCAGAAGCTTTATTTCTTACGGAGCTGAATATGAACCCTGCTGAAGCTAAAGATATGCTCAAGAAGGCTATGGAAATATGCATGCCTGATTTCAGGGCATTTTACAGGCTGACCAAAAAAGCCAGGGTCGTAAAGGCTTATGAGTCTGACGGAAAATACTGGGCCGATGTCCAGCCGCTCAGAAATGACGAATCCGTGGATGAAAACGAACCTGTGGTTTCAAGGGTTGAAATCCCTGTGATCTGGGCAGGGCCTAATCGCGGTGTGATCTGCCCGCCAACAGAGGGCAGTTATTGTGATCTTTCTTATTATGACGGGGATCCGAACTATCCAAGAATTTCAAATTTCAGATGGCACGGAAACAAAGCGCCTGGCTGTGAGCTTGGAGCTTTCATAATTCAGTCCGGCCCAGGCTGTCACATCAAGATAGACGCCGAAAAGAACATCATTCAGGTCACGCCTTCGGACATAAATATGGAAGCAGGCGGGGGGATGAAGATTGAGGTTACAGGCGACGTAATCATAAACGCTGGCGGCTCAGTGGCTGTGACAAGCACCGGAAACGCGAGTGTTAAGGCCGCCGAAGTCAGCATCACAGGCGCTAAAATCAGACTAAATTGACCAGGCTGAACTAAAGGAAAACATAATGGCTTTTTGTCCGTTTTTGTCACTGAAAATTCAATCGATTAAGACCCAGCTCGTTGACCAGGTCGGGAAGGTTTACACAAGGACTCCATCAGGTCAGTACCTTGACTATGAAAGCAATTCCCTGGAGACCAACGAACCTGTCGCAATAGCGTCTGTTCTGGCCATGGAATCGTCAGTAATCAGCCTCAGAGATTCAGCAGGCAATATTTATACGCCTGATTCAGAGACAGGCAAATACGTGGATTCGGAAGAAAAGACAGCCTTTGAGAACGAATCTGACCTGTCAATGGCTGTTACCGATGGTTCTGAATATGGCTTTTTCAGATGTCCTGAAGACGGGTCATGCAAGCTTTGGGATGTGGTCAACAGCAGATGCGGAATGATGGGGTCTGACGCCTTGCTTAAGATGGCGGGACAATCATCAGGAAGCAAGCCTCCCAAGGCAGCGATCCTGGTCAATGAATATATGGGAGCAGAGGATCTGGACGGGAATGGTCTGATCTATGGAATGACTTTTTATATCAAGGCTGATTCAAGGCCGCCTATGTTGGCCAGCTTGCCTGAAAAGGGATCTGCCCTGACATGGGATGAATATCTTCAGACCCTTGCTCATTAACCCATAAAGGTTTTGCGGAGGCCAGAGAATGCCAGGAATAGCCTTAACAAATGATCTTGTAATCGGAATTTGCAGCCACGGCCTCAGATGCTGTCCCCACGCTGTAGTGGGATACCACGGCTCAGGATCTCCTGACGTTTCAGGCAATGGCAAGGGAGTGCAGAGATACGGTGATTTCGGCGCGCACACTTGCCCTCATTGCGGAGTGTTCTTGGTGATCGGAGGATCTCCTGATGTTTCAGCAAACGGCAGGGGCGTGGCAAGAGTTGGCGACCCTGTGACCCATTTCTGCGGATCCGGCATCTGCGTTACTGGATCCGCAAATATTACGGCTAATGGTGAGTAATGGGAAATATTTACGGATTAGACATGATGCTTGATGAATCACTTCAAGCTGTTGTGGCCGCAAACGGAGAGACGGCCATAACCGAAGGAGCCAGGGCAGCAGTCCAGGACATAAGGCTGAGGCTGGCAACTCCTCTGGGTTCGCTGTTTTACGACAAGGAATTCGGATCTGAAATTTATCTTTATGCCAAGGACGAAAACACGGTCACAAACAGAATGGCCCTGGTTAATGAAGTTGTTTACAGGATCGGACTCGATCCGAGGGTTGTGCCTATGTCTGCCCAGGCCATGGTTTCAGGATGGGATCACACAGGCATTGTTATTCAGGCGGAAGCCAGGCTGATAGACCAGAATCATAAATTCAACCTGGTAATGGAAATCGGCGCAAACATGGAAATGGTGATCAAGGATGTTACTGGTTAGCAAAACACTCGAAAGCATCAGAGTCAGCCTGTTTGAGCGCATCGAGGCGGTTCAGGCTGATGGCAATCTGCCCCAGCCACTCAATCTCAACAGAGGGCCTGTCCGTGGCTTGATAGAGCTTTGGGCCTGGGGTCTTTATCAGCTTTATCAGTTCCTTGATTTTGTGCTTAAGCAGGCGTTTCCGTTAACAGCCACAGGTTTATGGCTTGATTTGCATTGCGGTCAGGTTGAAGTCTCGCGCAAGAAGGCCACAAAAGCCAGGGGCAGTGTTGTTTTCTATCGTTCCGGCTCTGCCGGCAATGTTCCCATAACTGCTGGCAGCGTTATCAGGACTCCGCCAGACGGACTCGGCAATATCTATCGGTTTGTTACTCTGGCTGACGTGGTTTTACAGGATGGAGAAATTGAAACACTTGTCGCTGTCGAATCAGAATCCTATGGCTGCGCGGCCAATGTAACAGCAGGCCAGATAAGGGAAATGGCCTCGGTTATTCCTGGAATTGACGGAGTGATTAACCGGGCCGGGTGGCTTACGTCCGAGGCCATAGACGAAGAAGATGATGACAGTCTTAGGCTCAGGTATCAGCTTGCCTGGTCTGCGATCAACGGCTGTACCAAATACGCTTATGAATCTTGGGCAAGGTCTGTGGCCGGAGTGACCGGAGTAAGAATCATGGATAATCATCCAAGGGGCCAGGGCACGGTTGATGTGGTGATCAGGGGTGCGGCAGGGTTGCCGACGTCTGATTTGGTAGCTGCTTTGAATGCTGTCGTTACTGAAAAAAAGCCGATCAATGATGATGTAATGGTCAAAGGGCCTTTGTCGGTAAATGTCTTGATTGCCGGAGAGCTTGAGCTGACAGGAGGTAATCCTGCGGATATTAGGCTTGCTGTTGAAAACAGAATCAGGGCGCTGTTTTCAGGAACTGTTGTCAGCGGAGTTGCACCGCTTGAAATAGGTCAGGATTTGACAAGGGATTTATTGACCTTTCTGGTTCTCGGCACTGGTTCAAATATCAAAAAGGTAAACTGGGCATCTCCGGTGTCTGACATCGGAATCCCAGATGACGGACTCGGAGTGCTTGAATCACTGGATTTAACCTGGAAATGGGCTGAAGCCTGATGAGTATATTCTGGGATTATTTCAAAAATGGTTTGAAATATGCGCTGATCTGGCGTCCTGGGCCTCTTGCCACTGTTGTCCAAGGGGCTGCTGATGTTCTGGATTCAGCAAGGGCGTCTGTGCTCTGGGTTCGTGATCAGTTTCTGCCTGACAGGTGCGAGGAAGAGAATTTTGACGGGTTCGCGGCATCGAGGGGGATTGTTCGCGCCGCTTATGAAACAGATGATCAGTATTACAGCCGGGTAAGGCTGGCCTGGCACTGGTACGTTCTTGGCGGCAGGGAAAGCGGTGTCAGGCGCATAGTCGCGGACGCTTGCGGCATAGACACCGTGGAGATCATCAATCTCAGGGATATTGATCCGGCACGCTGGGCAGAATTCCGGGTGAGGATTAACAATATTCAGGGCGACATGCTCACCAAACTGCCCACAATGACCTGGGCCATCAATGAGGTGAAACCGGCGCGGTCGAAGCTGGCTGG
The DNA here is from genome assembly GCF_000426225.1 of Desulforegula conservatrix Mb1Pa. Taxonomy (NCBI): domain Bacteria; kingdom Pseudomonadati; phylum Thermodesulfobacteriota; class Desulfobacteria; order Desulfobacterales; family Desulforegulaceae; genus Desulforegula; species Desulforegula conservatrix. Next base: position 10,162 of record NZ_KE384511.1, on the reverse strand, counting down.
TTTTGAGCTGGTTCTTTATCTTGAGACTGCTCCTTTGTGGATTGGGTGCGGAGGGCCAGTGGCTGGAGCTGTTACGACGGTTTATCCACTGATTGCCACGGAAATTACACTTGAGCCTGTGGTTTTGATGTCTTCCGCAGCAATACATACAGGCTCTGACACCATCGTATATCCGAAGGAATCTACTTAGGAGGTTTAATGCAAAAATATTTTTCGATCATGACGAGCATAGGCTTGGCCAGGTATGCGCAGGCGCTGGTCGACGGTGTTGGTCTTGAAATAACCCATATGGCTGTAGGAGACGGGAATGGGCTGTTTGTCGAACCATGGGAGGGGATGGCAGGTCTGGTTCATGAGGTTTGTCGTGGTGAGGTTAACAGGGTTGCTCTGTCAGAGGAAAATCCAAACTGGATTACCATTGAGGGGAAGATTCCTGTGGATGTTGGCGGATGGTGGATAAGGGAAGTTGGTCTCTTTGATTCTGCCGGAGATCTTGTGGCCGTTTCCAATTATCCGCCCACGGAAAAACCTGTCCTTGCTGATGGAGCTGGCCAGGATCTTTATATCAGGCTGCCGCTCGCAGTTGAGAATACCTCAGCTATCACATTGACCATAGAACCTTCTGTTGTCATGGCTTCCAGGCAATATGTGGACAGCATCACAGAGGTGCTTGCCGAAAATGTGAAAGCCGGGCTTCGAAGAGCCTTTTTCTACACAAACACAATGTAGTCCTTAAGTCTTAAAGGAGGATTTATGGCTGACCAATACGGACGGGTTGCGGCATTAAGACCCTCATCAACAGTAGAAGTGCAACTCTATGTCTGCCCGGCTGGCAGATTTTTTCAAGGCAGGGTGTCTGTCTGCAACCAGGCCGGGGAATCGGTTGAATACAGCATAGCAAGGTGCGCGGCTGGTCATGGGGACAATCCGGCACTCTCGGCTGACTGGCGATGTTTCAATGTTCCGGTCGACCCTGGCCCTCCACACGAGATTACTGTGAATATGGGAGCCGGGGAAACAATACGAGTGAAAACCGACCAGGCTGACAGCATCAGCTTCATTCTTGAAGGTTTGCTAATATAAGGAGGAATAAATGGGTTCATCATTCCCTGCTCAATCCGGCATTCCAGGAGTCAGGCTGGTTGCCAAATCAAAAATAGACAATGTGAATTATTTTGAAAACCTGAACTTATTGGGTGAGGACTGGGGAAGCGCTTTTGTTTCTCCCATGAATACTCTTTTTGGTACAGGCAACAGCACGTTCAGCAAGTATCCTGCATGGGTAACTGAATCAGGGGGAATGAGTGGCCCTGCGGTAGCTGCGAATGGCAAGCTTTATACGCCCGGTTCTACAACCCAAAGGCCTGATGTTTATGACGAAGCAACAAATGCATGGAGTGACGCGGGGCTCGCCTATCCTGATATTAATCATTTGTTGTATTGCCCTGAAACCGGCAGCTTTGATTATGAGGGGAATTGCTATTATTACAGCAATAGAGTGAATATTGGTGATCCTCCGAATGCCGCATTTGATTTCAGGAAATATAGCCCGGCAGGTAACGCCTGGACAGCTTTAGCGTCACTGCCCACGACGCCTACTAATCTTAAGTGCGTCGGCTACGCATTCATGGGGACAAATAGCGGCTATGCATATTTTATGCAGGTTTTTAAAAACGCTAATGCGTCATATGTGCCGTCAAATTTTCCTACAATATACAGATACCATTTTGCTTCAAACGTATGGTCTGATCTGGCTGTTGTTCCTCCCATGATAGGTAGTGGCGTGGGATCAAGCAGCGGCTACAATATGATCGTGCTCAGACCAAACTCTATGTCCTGTAAATATTCCAGCAGTAAATTCCTGGTCAATTTCAAGATAACAAAAATAGATGGTTTTGCCAGAGGGGCATTCCATAATAATATTTTCTTATTCGATACAGCTACAAATCAGTTTACGCGATTCTGCAATTTTGCGCCTTTTATTCAGTCTTCAGGAATTACCAGTGATAGCGCCTATACTCAGTTTGGCGATAACCGGATATTTTACCAGGATGGAGTTTTGTATATGTGGTCTCCGCTCTTGAGAGGGTTGATGGCTCATGTAGAGGCTACGGGCCGTCAATATCATATCCCGATAGCGGCATCTGCTCTTCTCGATCCTATGTTGGTTTTCAGTAATGGCAAAATTTATATATGGGGAGGTAATCTGGGAGCGTCTGCGGTAATGACAAGTTCTACTATTTATAATTCGTCAGGCTTGATTATCGATCTTGTGAAGCTTTCCGCATTCCTGAAATCATCAAAAACAATCGGCATCAAAATGCCTGTGTTCGCCTAAGGAGGGATCAGATGAGTGACATTACTTATGAAATTCTGCCAGGAAACAAGGTGAGGGTGTTCGGGCTGGGCCATGACATTATATATCCGGCAGATGCACAGGGGCAGCCTTTTTTATCATCTGCGGACGCTGAAGCCTACGCTGTTCAGCAGATAACGAGGATCAATCAGGAAAAGGCAGGTATACAGTATCTGTATGTCCACGTTGCGTTTTCTGGCGGAGACGGTCGCAATGATCCGATCGGAGTGGCCAACGATGGCGTCGAAGGACTGAATGTCGTCTGCACCGCAAGGCAGAGTGCGGATCCTGGATCTCCTGTCGTTGAATCCCTGCCAGACAGGACATGGAGGCTTCTTCTGAGAACTTCAGCCGGAAGCGCAGAATATGAAACCATATCAGCGTCAATGGTAAAGGGCATCATGGCCTTCACCTA
>NZ_KE384511.1:0-6996 GCF_000426225.1 Desulforegula conservatrix Mb1Pa | reverse complement strand
CGGCAAATCAAGACTTGCTGCCCAGATCATCTCGATGTTGCCGGAACATGAAACATACTGCGAAGTATGCACAGGAGCCGGTTGGGTGTTTTTCAAAAAAGACCCGATGCTTTCAAAATCTGAAGTTCTCAATGATCTGGACGGAGAACTTATTTCATTTTATCGGGTAGTCCAGAATCATTTAGAAGAGTTTTTAAAGCAGTTTAAATGGCTTTTAACTTCAAGGCAGATGTTCGAAGAATGGAAAGGCCAGCTTGAAACAGGTGGCCTGACCGATATCCAGAAAGCCGCCAGATATTATTATACCCAAAGGCTCTGTTATGGCGGCAGAGTAAGAAACAGATCCTTTGGCGTGTCTCCGGGCAGAGCTGGCAAGATTAACATAGTCAGACTTGAAGAGGAAATGTCCCAGGTTCACATGCGGCTATCAGGCTGCGTGGTTGAACATCTCCCATGGCAGGATCTTGTGGCCAGATACGACAGGCCAGGCACATTCTTTTTTATTGACCCACCTTATTATAAAGCCCCATACTACAAGCATAATATGGTTCTGGATGATTACAAAGAAATGGCAGGGATACTCGGAAGCGTGAAAGGCAAGTTTCTTCTGACCATAAACGACCTGCCTGAAATACGTGAAGTGTTCAAGGACTTCAAACAGCTGGAAGTTAAACTGAGATATTCTGTTGCTCGAAAGAGTGCCACAGAGGGCAATGAGTTGATCTTCACAAATTATTGATAAACCAGGCCCTGATCAGGCGTTCAAATTTTTTCTGGTCAGGGCTTTATAATCGACATATTTTTGACAGGCAATCAGATGGGCTTTTTTTAGTCAATTCATGTGGGAGTGGTGCCAAAGCAGACGCAAAATGGTGCCAAAGCGCCCGCCGCTTTACATCAATATTTATGATTCCATCAATACCTAACTGGGATGAAGCACTTATTTTACTAATGGGATCAGCAATAAAAAGTCCGGCTTTAAGATCAATATTTCCGCCGTTGCCTTCATAAGCTATTGCTATGATATAGCTGCCATCAAGTATTATAAACTCGGGATTCCCAATGAGCATATTACCGCCATTTCCGGTTCCACCATACACAGAACTTGATATATAGCTATTTTCGAGATTGATCATGTGAGCAGAATCTATATGCATGCTGCCTCCGGCTGATACATCTGAGGCAGTGTCAATATGACCAGAATTAACAAGATAAACGTCTGAAGCCCAGATATTAATATTTCCTGCGTCACCACTTCGTGTGCTTGAGCTTGAGAGAAATCCGCCATTTTCAAGCCTCAGATATGGAGAAGACAGGAAAATATCCCCGGCATTTGAATAAGGAGAATCTACTCCCGACGAATTGATATTGCTATAAATCTCATATTCTGAAACGCCTGAAACCAGAACATAGTCTCTGGCGTCAATATAAACATTACCGCCTCTGCCTACGGCTCTTAAAACACTTGATGTTACAGTACCTCCATTAAGAACACTTAAACTTCCAACATTCATAGCGAGATTGCCGGCCCTGCCGCCTTCAACGCTGGAACTTGTAATGAATCCGCCGTCTATGGTCAAATTGTCTGTAATTATATTTAGATTTCCTCCATCAGCCGTAAAAGAACCCACTGCTGAAGATATTATCGAGCTTGCGCCTTGCACATCTGATCCTTGGATAAGAACGGATGTCCTGGCATTAATACTTAATTCCCCTCCTATTCCTGTGCCTCCCTGTATTGCAGATAGTATTCTTCCGCCTCCCAAAAGCTCCAATGTATCAACATCAACAAAAAGACTTCCGGAGTCTCCACTGCCGAAGGCAGAACTTGTCACATAACCACCATCAGATAATTTCAAACTCGCAGCAGTTATGGCTATATCTCCTGACTTTGCCCCTGGAGCTCCATTTGCTGATGAATTAATACCGCCGGATGATCCGCTTTCATTTTTTCCTGAAATATTAACATCATTGACCGCGTTAATGAATATATTCCCACCTGAACCGCTGCCTTTAATCTTACTGGCAAGTATGCTTCCACCATTGATCAGGTTCAAATTCCAGGTTCCTATATCAATGCTGCCGCCGTCCCCGCTGTTGCTCACTGTACTGATATATCCTTCATCAATAATATTAATTAAAGGAGAAACAAGACTTATGCTGCCACCATTTGAAGTCCCAGAATCCTCGGCCTCCGAAGCTATCCTGCTTGAATAGGCACCAGCATATGCACCAGCAATATTAATGTATTCGTCAGCTATAATTTCAAGAGCGCCGCCCCTACCCTGCCCCTGTCTGATATCGGCAAAAATTCTACCTCCATCAACAAGATCAAGCTTAGCTACATCCATATAGATATTACCTGAACTGCCGCTCATAACACTTGAACTTGTTATGTAGGCACCTTTTTCAAGCCAAGCAGATCCAGCTGACAGAGCAATATTTCCTCCAGCCGAATATATGGAATCCACAGCAGCGGAATTAATATTGGTAAAAGTCCCATTGACATTAAAACCAGACATAAAAAGCTGATTAGAAATTTTAAGATCTATATTACCGGCAATGCCTATTCCTTCAGAAATAGACGAATAAACCGAACCTCCATTTATCAGTGTCATATTATCTGTTTCAATTGCTATATTCCCGGAATTGCCTGAAACTGAACTCAAACTTGTGAGATATCCGCCATCCATTAATATTTCAGGAGCAAAAACCCTGATATCACCCCCATAAGCCAAATAAGAATCTGTAACAGTAGTACCGACGCTGCTGCAAACTCCTTCTGCAGTGATTCCAGATAAATTGAAAAACTCATAAGCATTAATAATAATATCTCCGCTTTTGCCTATTCCACCCAATATTTCCGATGAAATCTTCGAGCCCCCTAAAGTTTCAACTCTGTCTGCGTTTATTGTTACATTTCCGCTTGGCCCGCTTCTGGCACTGTATGATGAAACAGAGGCTCCATTATCAATCCTAAGATATCTTGCCGAAATATTAACATCTCCGCTTCTGCTGTTTGGTGCGTTCTGAACCTCTGCACCAAGATAACTAAGAAAACCATTCATGCTCTGGCCTGATACAAGGATTGAATCCCTGACATTTACATCAAGATTTCCGGCATCTGCGCGATCTTCAAAAATCTTGGTGTATATTTCACCTCCATCTATGAGATTAAGATTCTGGGATTGAACAGAAATATTACCGCCTCCGAATGAAAAAATCACAGAGAAGTCCCTGACATCTATATTGCCAAGCTTAGAGAAAAGACCTGTATTCATGGAATCGAGATTAAGTTCTCCGACTGATGCAACGGAAACTATATTGATAGGCCCCTTGTATGTTCTTGCCACACCGCCCATGAAGCTTATATCCCCGCCAGCTATTGTAATGCTTGAGTTGCCATTAACATATAGCCCAGGATATTTACCCTCCCCCACATCGATGCTTGACTCCACCTCAATTTTACCAGGACTGTTTCCAACAAAACCGAAAGCCTCGGGCGGGGCTGATGTCAGAATGGAAGCAGATGGATTCTTTGCATCAAATCTGCCATTTTCTCCAAGCTTGATATGATCCGCAGTTGTCGCAAAAAATGATCCGCTTATATCGAGGGAAGCGTTTTTGCCAAAAACAATACCGTATGGGTTTATCAAATAAAAATCCGCGCCCTGGATCTCAGAGGCCAAAAGCCCGTCAATATTTGAGACAGATCCTCCGGTAACGCGGCTTATGATTCTGCTGATATCAGCAGGCCCGGCAAAAGTGGCAGTCTCTCCTGTTGCTATATTGAATTTTTCAAAGCTGTGGAAAAGATTAGGGCCCATTTTTTGACCAACTGTAGCTTCTATCCGGAAATCAGGGCCAGGCAGAGAACCTGTAACCCCCATACTTCCATCAAGCTTCACCTCTGCAAAAGAACTTGTTGTGAATAGCAAAAAAACAGGGACGATTAAAAACAGGTTATTTTTTTTCATGGCCGTATTCCTGTTCTGAACGTTTTATGGAAGATTAAAATGGAAGAACGTTTACTGAATCACATCTGTATCATAGCTATGATATGCATTGATAAAGACTCTGCTTGGCAACGCCTCTTGTTTTTTAGGGCTCTGTTCCCGTTAATGTGGAATACTTTATGATTACAATAAACAACTAATACTTTTAATAAAAAAGCGGCCTCCGGCGGGTCGCTTTTTGGAAAAAGCTCCGTAAAAACATTAATGATATTGGATCAGCAAATAACCAAAAAGACATTTATTCTACTGGCTAAAACCATGAAGTTTTGGGCAAGATACGTAAAACATTTTTTCAAAATGGTTGTCCAGAAATCAAGTAGAAATACAATCAATGATATTTGAAATAGAAATTGAATAAGAGGAACATTGCCTAATAAAAAGATATGTTCCGATTGACTTTTTTTATTAACAGCGTCTTATTTGGCCTTAATCTGATCAGCCCATTTTTTTAGTTCGGGATTTCCTGGCCATTTCTGTTTCATTAGCTTGAGCTGGTTCTCCATTTCTGAGTGTTTGCCAAGCTCACTGTAAAGTGAAAGGAGATAAAGATCAGGAACCGCATCTTTTTCACCAAAATCAGACTTCATTTTCTTATATTTTTCAAGTCCTTCACGCAGTTTGGTCTCAGAGGTTTCACTCATGCTTCTTACAACCCTAATCCCTGATTTTCCAAGTTTACCTGATTCACCAAGTTCAGAAGCCATAAAAACCTTGTCACTGACCACAACGGAAATATTATCAGCCTTATTTGAATTCCCTAAGGCGGTACCTTCAATCACAACGCTTTCCTCTTCCTTAATCTTTATGCTCAAAGGCCCATTCCAGACTTCCCTCCGGCCATTTCCCTGATAAAGAAGCGTAAGAGATGATTTTTCTCCGATTTTCAGGCAATCATTTGATCTGACCTTCATAAATACAACTGCGTCTGAAAATCCTGATTTAGAGTCTGCAGAGGAATATGAAACTGAGCCTGTGATCTCAGTGATAAGTCCGACATCTTTTTGCTCTTCTGCTGAATATGTGATGCTGGTCAGCCCGAAAACAAAAAAAACTAATGATATCAAAATGGCATCAATGTCTCTGATTCCGTTCATAATGGCCTCCCATTGCAATATGCATTGTCAAGCAGCATGAAAAGACAATCAACAAAACAACTAAGATAAGATCGTTGTGCCATCTAAAAGGCAGACAAGAAAAAAAACCAGCCTCACCATTGATTTATTTTACGATTTAATAATTGGATAAGTATTGCTAAATAAGCCGGGACAGATTTGAAATTATCGATTGTGGCTATAATATTAAATGCAAACCCCATGTTATTTCAAGCATATTCTTTCACCAGATTCTTACATATGATTATTTTCACAAACATTTAAAACCCGGCATATGATTTCCTTCAGCACTTTAAGCCTCTTTTATTTAAAACAGTTGCATTTAAATTCTGTTAGCAACAAATAAATTTGTCCGGTTTTATAGCACATAAACTGTCCACTTTTTAGCTCTTTTGAAAAAAGGGCCAAACTATATTGGAAGCGAATGCGTTGGACGAAAAAATTAATGTTAAGGGCTATCCCAAGGATAACCTCGAAGGTTCTCTGCCCGCTTTTTAAATCTGGCAATGCAGCGGACTTGTCAAGGCTGCGCAGCACCGAGCCTGCGAGGCTTGGCCTTGACAAGGAGCAGCATTGTCAGATGTGGTAAAGGGCAGAGAAACCGCCTTAGTTTTTGAATCTATATTTTGAATCGGACTTGCTCCGATTATTGTCCCGCGAGGGTCATAAACAGCGAGTTTCCTCGGACCGTGAAAAACTGCCAGCCTCTTGTCGCAGTAGCTATGAACACGCACTTTTGCTTTTACATAATGAATTCTGTGTGATGCCTGAGGTATCTGAAGCTTCATACGCCCAAACTCTACGCAATTGTCATTTGCGACAGTTCTTTCGTACTGCTCGCAGAGGATATCATCTATATCCATGCCGCAGAAAGGAACGAAGGCACTGCCGTCCTCGATTGCTGGCTGCATGAATTCTTCATTGAAAGCTGGCAGATAAGTTTCTGTAAGGTATATGTTCGCCTCTTCCATTGTCGATATTTCTGCTAAGGCAAGCTCTTTTGTCAGCCGTTCCTGATGGGTTCTGAAGGCCCTTTCGCTTCGTCCCCTTGCCTCCGGAGAATATGCCGCGATCATCTGGATTCCGAGCTGTTTCATGGCTCTGCCGAACTGCGTCAGCTTAACCTTGTCGACCTTTCCTCCAGCCTCTGGCGTAATCCAATAATGGCTTCCTCGATCGCTGTAAAAGGATGAAAAAAGGCCTTTATTTTCAATCGTTTCTTTCACTCCTCGAAAACTCGAGGCAGTTCCTTCCTGCTCTGTAAAAAACATTGAATAATGTTCGTTTGTCGCATCATCCATTGTAACGACGAGATCCCATTTGTGACCCTTTATCCATTCATGGGTGCTTGCGTCCTGATGGATCATCATCCCTGGAAGAGGCGATTTCTCTCGTCTCTTTCTGTGCTTGCCTTTTCCAGGAGCTTTTTTGACCAAACCATTTTCCTGAAGCTTGTTTTTCACCCAGGTATAGCTTCTTGTCCCACCTGATTTTTTATACCAGGAGTGAAAGTGCTTCACGTTCCAGCCACTATACTTTTCTTTGTACTGATTTGTCAGGGCTATCACTTCATCCACAGGGGCTCGACTGTGGGAAACCTGATTCAGCCTGTAATCCACAAGACCGTCAAGGCCGTTTTCCTCATATCTGTCGATGTAACGCCTTAAAGTCCTGCCGCTGACTCCAAGCAGCCTTGCTGCTTCCTCCTGGCTAAGTCGTCCCTCTGTCCAGCATGAATATGCTTCTTCAAATCTCATCTTTTTGATTTCCTGTAGCAACTTCGTCTGCATCATATACACCTCCAATCATGTATATAATTCCGGACAATTCATTTGCTACAGGTGCGGACATTTTATTTGTTCTCTACA
>NZ_KE384510.1:12638-17784 GCF_000426225.1 Desulforegula conservatrix Mb1Pa | reverse complement strand
AGGTGCTCTGGTCATCGGTCAGAAGCTCCAGCGTAAGCGACACATCCGCGTCTTCCCAGCCCATGGCCACCTTGACCTTGCCTGATCCGCCTCCGTCCTGTTTTGTTTCATCAAACCGGACAGATCCCCTGGCAGACTGATGTTTCAGAATACCAGGCAGAATCTCTCCGTTCAGCAGCACAATTCCATCTTCATAGGTCAGCATTCTACCAGCCATGAGCTTCCACCATTCCTTTCAGGGCAGTGACAAATCCGTCGGAGTCCTTTACTTCAGGCAATACAAGCGACCTGATATGCACTTCTATTTTTCTGCTTTTCCCTGCCTCGTTCGTGCTTTTTACGTTTTTGGCGCTATCGCCAAGGACGATTTCAGGCAAGGCAGGAGCAGGAACTCCACTGCCAGGCTCTGGCATTTTAAGGGCCAGGGACGAAGCAACTGTTGCCTGAAGATCAGGAGCTGCCTGCCTGACTCCTGTGCCGAGGGTTTCCATCATCCTTGCCCCTGAAAGTGTCAGGGTCGATAATGGCCCTTCCTTGGCATCTGAAAACGGCAGAAGGTTTCTGATTTTCTGAAGGCCTGATTCCACAAGCTGGGCAGGCACTGAAAGAGCCGATCTTATGCCTTCGGTGAAAGTGCTTATGAGTTTGGCCCCAGACTCAAACAAATTGAGGCCGCTGAACAGATTCTGGATGGTTGCCTTTATGGTCTCGATCGATGTCGTAAGTGTCAGCAAGGCTCCATCAATGAAGGTTGTCAGAAGATTTTTGCCAGCATCCATAAGGCTTCCGCCCATTTCAATGGCGGATTTGATCCATTGAACAGGAGCAAGATTCATAAGAGCGTTCATGACCCTATCAGAAAGTGATGTGAAATAACCGACCACGCTATCCACAAAGCCGCTGACAACTCCTGGTATGGCGGCAACAGTCACATAAATCCATCCTGCGGATTCACCGATTGCCTTGCCAAGCCATCTGAAACCATCCGCCAAAGCTCCGACAATCTGAAAGACCATTTTTAAGGGAATAATGAGGACTTTCAGAACCTCGACAAGAAGCTGCAAGCCGGAACCTGCGATTACTCCTACAACCTGGCCGAATAGTTTCCAGCCCGAAACATTAGTCCCGGACATGCCACCCATTACTGAAGAGACAACTTCCTTAATCAGGTCAATCACCGGAGCCAGGGCAGAACTAATCTCTGTCCAAACAGGCAGAAGCGAATCCATCAATCCGCTGGTTACGGATTTGAAGGCAGATACAAATCCTCCGAAAGCCTCCTGAATTCTGTAAATCACCTTGCTGACAGTGGTTACGACTCCCACAAGACCGTTTGCCTGGATATCCTTGGCAAGCTGGCCGCGTATTTCTCCAGTGCCATTTTTAAGCGATGCAAAAACAGCCTGAACACCGCTGAAGACCAGAGTCACCTTTGTCCACCATGAAGATATCTTGTCGGCCATGCCTCCGAAATTGCTTTTCCATGCCAGAGTAAGTGCGGCCACAGCGGCAATCAGAATCAATACAGGCCATGATAAGCCCGCGATCACAGCGCCCAGAGAAGTCAGGGCGGATGTTATCCACGGCAAAGCAGCGGCAAGAAGTGCGCTTACGGCGTGAAAGGACACAAAAGCCGCTCCGGCCGTGGCTGCGACTCCTGCGATAAAAATCAGGGTTTTGCCGACAGATGAGGACGCAAGCGAATTAAGAACATCCACAACCTTTCCAAGCCATTCGACCAGAATTCTTAAAACCGGCAGGAATATGTCTCCTATGGTGATCTTTAATCCGTCCCAGGCTCCGGACAGCATTTCCACAGCTCCTTTGAAATTATCCAGGTTCTTGCTTGCCACAGAGGCGGCCTTGCCAGGCTGCGCCAGTGTTTGCGCGTATGTTTTTACCTTGTTTACGCCCACAGACATCAGGGCGGTTACGCTGCTTATAGCTTCTTCACCAAAAATCTTTTTGAACACTTCAGCTCTGTCTGCGGTTCCCATGGTTTTGGTTTTTGCTTCAAGACTGCTTAAAATGTTGTAGATGGGCAGCATATTGCCTGCAGCGTCCTTGGTTTTAAGTCCAAGCTTCTGAAGAGTGTCGGCAGCTTGGCCAGCGGGAGCCTGCAATCTCTGGAACATGATCTTGATTCCTGTGCCTGCGACACTTGCGTCAATGCCAACATTACCAAGCTGGCCCGCCATTGCCGCCACATCCGCGATTGATGCTCCGGCTGCCGCAGCCACAGGAGCCGCGTTTGCCATGGTGGATGACAGACTTTCAAGGGTCGTGTTTGATGAGGTGAATGTGCTGGTCAGAATATCTGCCACCTCTCCGGATCTGCTTGCTTCAAGATGAAAAGATCTCAGAACGCTTGACGCAATTCCTGCCGTTCTTCCCAGATCCATCTGGGACGCGGCCGCAAGATCGAGAACGCCAGGCAGTGCCGCTATATTTTCTTTGACCGTAAACCCGGCCATACCCAGGGATTTTTCTGCGGCAGCGACTTCGCCTGCCGAAAACACGGTTGAAGCGCCAAGATCAAGGGCAGACTGTTTCAAAGCAGCCATCTCTGAAGCGCTGGCATTTGTTATGGCCCCGACCCCTGATATGGCTGATTCCAGATCTGCGGCCGCAGACACGCAGGGCACCAGCGAGCCAAGCAGGATTCCGGCCGCGACGGCAAGCGGTAGCATTTTTTCCGCAAGTTTTGACATCCTTCCGGACAAGCTCAACGCAGCCTGCCCAGTTTCGCCCAGCTCGTTTTTCACTTTCCTGAGCGGGCCTGTGATGTTGTCCACAAGACTCATAACAGCCTGTACCGAATATATTCCGTCCATATTGCCTCCAAAAGCCCCTACAAATATGACGCTACAAAGATGTCGCTCCTCTGGAGCTGAAAGGGAATAAACCTTCATAAGCTACAAAGATGCTGCTCCTACGGAGCTGATAATGAGTCCATCTTATTTACCGCCGAAAATTCTTGATACCCCGGTCAATAACCGTTCCTCGATCCAGAGAGCGCCAGCAGACTGCCTCGCGAAATCTTCCATGTCATCTGCCGGACTCTCCCTCAGAAAGAACCGGATCAGCAGGCCATACTGCTCAATGGCGCTTGATCCGATTTCTTCCCTTGCTTTTGCGATCAGTTTCCCAGGTCGCCAAATCCCACAGCCTTGAGCAACTCGTTTCCGAAAGCGGAAGCAAGACCAGGATAAACCTTGAAGTCTTCCTGAATCTGGGCCTTGTCGTCAGGATGAACAGCATCCAGACAAAGCCCTTCCAGGGCCTTTGCCGGAGATTTCATCATCTGCTTCTGGCAGCGATCGACTGACGGAGTTTTTGGACGCGTGAAACGAAAAGCTTTTTCAATTTCTATGTCTGCGAAAGGGTCATTAAAACTGTGTTTAAATTCTTTGTAACCGCTTGTGTTTTCATCTGGCATTTGCGTTCTCCCTATTTTTATTTTAAAAATTAGCCTCGTTATTTCGTTTTGCATTCAAGATGACATCAAGGCGGCAAGAAGGAAGCGACGCAAGGTGTACGTCCTCTGTACATCGAGGAGCTGACGCCGCAGCCAACGCAGATGCCGCTTGAATGCGAAATGGAATTAATACGCCGGGGTTCCATCCCATTCTATAGGACTCAGCACCACAAAATCGAACTTGAGCGCGCCCACGTTATCCTCATCCTGCTTGCCTGAAGTGTCAGACTTTGTGATCATAACGTCTGACAACTTGTCCGTGATTGTGGGCTGACCATCATTTGCGTAAGACACGTTGATATTGAACGGCGTGGTCTTGTAATACGATCCTCCGAGGGATTTTCTAAGACGCTCGGCCTCATCACGATCCAGGGTCATGGAGCCGCTCGCCTTGTAGTTTTTCCTGCCGTATCCTCTTGGCTTGCCGCCTTTTCCGTATCTTGCCTCGACCGGCCTTTCGTCCGCGTAGCTGATTTCGGTTATGCCCACAGCTCCGCCGGAAGGCAGCTGGATTTCTATTCCTTCCCAGTCATACAGATTTCCGTTAATAGGCATTTAGTACCTCCTGTTTTAGCTGGCCTGTTTCAACCTTGGGTCAAAGGATCCGCCCGCATATGTGTAGCCAGCATAGAGTTTGATGGATCTTATGATCGGTATGCCGATCAGGGTCATTTCCACGGCCACGCCATTATTCACGATGTCCTGGCCTGGCGGTATCACAACCTGATAAGCCGCCATCTCCTGCGGCACGGATGCCGTCATTGTTCCGAGTGCCGTTTCTATGCTTGCCTTGAGATAATTGATTCCGCTGGCTCCGCCTTCACGCACAGGATCTCCGGCTTCATCATAAAGAGCTTTCAGGGCCGCGATTCTTGCCAGCCTCACAGCCTTGAACACGACACGGAGCACTTCCTCATACCTGTAGTCGCTTGTCGCATCCGCCATTGTCCTTGAGTCTCCCCAAAAAGGTGATTCAAGCCCGGCGTAATATTTGGCAGTCACAAACCCGGATGCTTCGAGCTGTTTCTGCATTGCGTCCGTGAAGCCTGAAGGCAGCGCGCCCTGGGAAATTCCTCCGTCACGCACACGGCCCGCCGCCCTCATGACAGGGATTGAAAGAACCCTTCCGGCAAGAAGACCAGCCCAGTTCCTTGTGATGCGCTTACCTGTTATGTCAGAGGCTTCTCCAAAAGCTGAACATACGATCACGAATCTGTGGCTGAATCCCTGACGCTTTTTGATCATTGCCGCCGTCCAGGTGTTCAGATCCTCATCAGCGTATGGCAGACGGGTTTCCGCCCTGAAATATAAAGGCCTGTGAATCGCCCAGAGAGAATCCGCCTTGACGCCCATGGCTGCCCAGTCAACAGAATCAGACGGCCCGACAATATAGACTGATTCCACGTCAAATCTCGCGAGCGGTTGATCAATGGCTGTCATGATCCCGCTTATGGATGGAACCGGCTCAAGAACCGAAAATGCATAGATTGTTCCGGCCACCTGGGTTCCGGTTGCTGTTATGGTGACGCCGGTATCTCCGCATGTGATCAGTCCTGAAAGAGGAACAGTCTGCACCTGGGATGTCGAATCACCGCCGTCAAGGCTGAGTGTATATGTGGCCGTGTTCAGAGCGCCTCCCGCGACTATTGTCAGAAGGATGTCAGCTCC
>NZ_KE384510.1:10411-12453 GCF_000426225.1 Desulforegula conservatrix Mb1Pa | reverse complement strand
GAAGGCCCGACAATATAAACGGATTCAACATCAAATCTGGCCAGGGACTGATCTATCGCGTCCATGATTCCACTTATGGATGGAACCGGCTCAAGAACCGAAAATGCATAGATTGTTCCGGCCACCTGGGTTCCGGTTGCTGTTATGGTGACGCCGATATCTCCGCATGCGATCACTCCGGAAAGAGGAACAGTCTGCACCTGGGATGTCGAATCACCGCCGTCAAGGCTGAGTGTATATGTGGCCGTGTTCAGAGCGCCTCCCGCGACTATTGTCAGAAGGATGTCAGCTCCTGCTTTTGGCGTTCCTGACGCGGTAATATCCGGCCCGGTGCCGGTCTTTGTAACAGGCCCTATCGGAGTGCGGACGGCGAACATATACCTGTCGCCAGCAATATGGGTTCCTGCGGAAAGGGTCAGGGTAGCGCCTGTAGCGGGTACTGTAATCTGGCCATTCGCCGCTGTAGGAGTTGTGGTTCCGAATGTTGATCCGGCATCTGTTGAAAGTTTATAGGTGGCAGTACCAAGAATCCCGCCCACCACAATTTCAACAATCACGTCCGCATTTAGGGACGGAGAGCCTGTGGCAGTGCCATCAGGCCCAGTGCCTGTATGCCGAACAGAAGATATATAACCGCCAGGCAGCCCGGCAACAGGCACGGCAATAACAACCGCGTCCTGGCCTGACGTTGCGAAGATGTCCCTCAGCCTGTCCACAAGAGGCCCCACACCCAAAAGCGCGTTAAGATCCGAAGATCTGCCCAGCAGATAAGCCTTGCCAGGAGTTCCTGTGCTGCAAACTCCCGCAACCATCAAGGATCCTGACACGTCACCGGGAGAAATGCCGCTTATGCCATCGTTTAAGAATTCGAGTACGTCGCCCATTTATATTCTCCCTCCGCCCATTCTGCGGGCTTTGAATCTGTCCAGGGCCGCCATGAAATCCTCTCGGCTTACCTGTTTGCCTCCGGCCCATTCAGCTGCACGGAAAAACGCTGCCTTTTCCCAGTCCGCAAGCCCGGCTTCTTCAGCCAGAGCTTCTATATCGATAATTTCAGAAACCCCGGCAAAAGCAGGTTCTTTCTGTTTTTTTGATCTGGTATCCGCAGCCGGATTTGCTCCATCATGGATACCTGAATCCGCTGCGCGTTCGGATTTGTTTTCATTTGGATTTTCGTCTGGCATATCAGCCTCCAATATTTGTTCCGTTGACAATATTCACGTCTGTTATCAGCGGGATATTCTGATCGTCGCACACCATGCCGCTGACAATGATGTGGATCGATGCCGTGCGACGCTTGAACACCTCGACCATTTTAGTGCCGTATCCCTGGCGCTCGGCCTTGACAGCTCTCACCGTCACAAGGTTGCCATTTTCATCCGCAGTCTTGCCTGGCAGAGCCGCAAGAAATCCCGGCACAAATGATTCGAGCCATTCCTCGTTGTCGCTAACGACTTCGGCCCTGATCCTAAGAGTCCTCTGATAAACCCGGCTGCGTATTATCACTTCAGGAACATTGGGCTGTTTCAGCCTTGAAATTCTCCTAAAAGACCGCTTCAGCTCCTCAGGCAGCCAGGTCAGCTCTATTCTCGGCAGAGGCATAGTGATGTCCGACTTGTCGGGTTTGTCTGTCACATGGCTTATACCAAGGGTGGTTGCCGTGTTTCTGATTATGCTGTCAGCGATTGCCTTCATCGTCCTCCCCCTAAAGCCCTGGACAAGAACCTGTGCATAATTGCCACGGTTTCTTCTGCGTCCTCTTCATTGAAACCCAGATAAGGCCTTTCAGGGATTCTTGTTTTTTTGCCTCTGCCAGCCTGGCCTCCGTACTGGTGAATCGCGCCATACTCTTCATTTGTGCCGACAACGACCATTTCAGGAGAAGCCTCGAACGAGATATGGCTTTTAAGAACCCCAGTATCAACCAGGGTCTGGCCGCCTTCATCTTTTGCCCTTTGGGATATCGACCACTTGTTGCCTTCCGGATCTTCTCCCTTTTCGAATCTTTCTATGGTCGATGAAACCAGCATGTTGCCAATGGC
>NZ_KE384510.1:0-8941 GCF_000426225.1 Desulforegula conservatrix Mb1Pa | reverse complement strand
GCTATATCAATACCCTGGTCTGTCACCCTGACATTCATATTGGCTGTGGACTTGAAAGCCTCGGCCAGTATCAGCAGCGTGCTGTATGCTTTTTTGCCTGCCCAGAAAACTATGTCTCCGTATCCATTGTCTTCTATGGCCTCTTTCATTGCGTCCAGAGTCTCGAACACATCCTTGATTCCTGCGTTCGAGGCATCCCAGAGTTTTGCAGGTGTTATTTCCGCCGGAGTGCCGTAATTGATTTCCCAGCTTTCCCATCCGCCTCCGTCAAGCTGCACAGGCCATACAATTCTGCCTGAAAGTGATCCGGCTGCGATTGCCTCTGTCGTAGCCCTGACAATCCTTCTGAGGTGATCTGTCTTGTTCTGGGCCCATGTTTCCTTGCTGCTCTGGCCCAGAAGCTTGAGGTTGTTCAGCTCTACGCCTGTAACTGTGACGTTAGGCCTTATCGGCAGAGGTTCGTACATTGCTGTGACGCTGGTGTCTTTTGTGACAGGAATGCTTGGCGCTCCGCGTCTAACAACTGGCATTGCCCTGACAACCGACTTGAGCATGTCCTCGCCCACAAATGGCAGGGGATGGTTTGGTCTGTTTGTGAATACCGTATCAATGACCGGCGTCTTGAGCGCCGGAAGCGCCTTTAAATATCTGATCAGAGCGTCTCTTGTGAAAAAACCTCTTAAATTCAAATCCATGGAGTTCTCCTTTGCGTTTTTGCCTTAAATTCCCTCTCACCCGAAGCTGTCGGAGAAGGGGTGTTACCGTTATCTCGCGTAAATGCGTCTGCGGATCATGGCTTTGATCATTGCCGCGTCAGGCTGTGCAGGGTTTGCGATACCTATCTTGAGGGCATCCTTCCTCACCTGGCCGAAATGCACGATATTGCCTGATGCCTGGAGAGCCGTGTCCACAGTTTCGGTAAGAACGCCGTCGATTGCTGTGATATAGCCTCCAGTTATGGCTACTCCGTTTGCAGGAGCTGCTGCACAGGTGATGCTCCATTTGCCGTCAATATGACCGATCTTGCCAGAGCCTCCAGCGCTTCCCGCAAGGACGCCTGGAGAAACCTCCCTAAAAGTTTCCGCCCCGGCAGTTATGCCAATGGAGCCTGGTTCGACAGGGAAACTTGCAAGAGTCCCGGAGAATGCTGTTAAAGACCCGTTTCCTGTGCCAAGAGCGGCTCCTGTAGCTTTTACAAGCGGAACCAGGACTCCGTCCGCGTTCTCTGTAACAAGAAGGCCCACAGGGTAAATCCCGTTGTTTGCTTTAAGCGGAGCAGAGAGGATAACAACCGGATCCCCGCTCAGAACGATCTCTTCTGTCCTGCTTGATTCGTATACTTTGCCGTTTATGGTCATGTTTTAACTCCTACAAAGATGTCACCCCTATGGGGTTATTTTCGGTTGAATTCATTTTTTACACCTTGCTTGTCAGGTCTTCAGGCAGAGCTGTTTCTTTTCCACCATCACCCGGATTTGAAAATTCGTTAAGCAGCCCGTTTTCAGGCAAAGTCCCCAGGAAATCGAAAAGATGATCTTGGAGAGTTTTTTTGCCAGTGCCTTTGGATAGTTCGATTTCATCGCCTGTTTTGCCGAGAGACAGGGCAACCGCTGTCAATACGTCTTTGCCAGCAGGCAGGATTCTGCCTTTTGAAATCAGCTCCTCAATCTTTGTTTCAACCGCTGTTTTTGAGGCTTCGTCTTTTATGGATGACAACTCTGTTTCTGCGGCTTTTTTCCCGTCTTCCGCTGTTTTGGCCCTGTCTTCAGCCGCTATTCTTGCCTTTTCTTCTTCGTCCAGTTTCTTTTTAAGCGCTTCTATGTCCATGCCTGCCTCCTGTTTTGATGACATTTCTATTGTTAAAGACTCTCCCTCCGAAAACTTCACATCAGCCAGACCAGGCACAGCCGGAGGAACAGCCCCCAGCAAGCCGACATGGCGCACAGTCTTTTTGTCTGCGGCAAGGGAAATGCTGACTTTCTTGTAATGGCCATTGTTTACGAGGGTCTTGACCACCTCCGGAACGTCTTTGAATCTGGCCATCAGAATATCGCCCTTGCGTTTGAACTCTTCGGCCCAGCCAAAAGCCGGATCAGAATCCTCTGGATGACCAAATACAAGCGGCGCAGGATTTTTTGCCGGGTCATAGTTTGCCGCTATGGCGTCCAGATCCGCCTCAGTAAATGAAACCGGCTTTCCTGACTTGGCTGTGAATGTTCCTGCTCTTAAAACCTCGATAAACTTACCCATTGCCTTTCCTCCGTTGAGGCGTTAAAATAATTAAAAACTGTCTCGGCATGAGGACTCGAAAATCGGCCTGGCGAGTCGGGATCCATCCTTGAAGGATGCTCCAATGGAGGGAATGGTCGTCCTCCCGTGCTGAGACATGCTCATAGAGTTACCTTCTTGTAGCGTGGATGGTTTTCAATATTATGGCTCTCAACCAAACCAGCCGTTGTAACGTGATTCGCAACTCCTTTGCCGACCTTCCTGTCTGTCCTGATAATCACTTTCACCAGTTCGTCTCCTGATCGTACCCAGATCATGATTACCGCCGGATCTTCCTGATCCAGATACCATTCAGCTGTTGCGAATCTGTCCGCAAGTTCGGCCACTTCATCCGGTGTTATGGCTTTTCCTCTTGCCTTTTTTGTTTCCCTGACAAGATGGGTGACCGCATGATCATCAATTACAACCAGAGCCAGCTGTGGCTGCTTTTCCATGTTGTTGCAGACCTTGAGCGGCAGATTGGCCATGGGATAAACCTCACCTTTCGGCTGCATGGATTCGATGACTCCTGCCACCCATTCTTTGTATCCCTGCTTCATTCGTTCACCCTCTGCCCAGGCAAGGGTCTGAAGGCTTTCAAGGTCTTCCTGTTTCAAATGCTTTTTGAGGCGCTTGAAGCACGAGGACTCTGAAAAATCCATCCAGTCATCAGGGCAGGCTCTTTCCAGAAACTTTTCAAGAAACCTCTGTTTCAGGGTCGCCGGATACTTTGAAAGATCAGGCTGATAATGCGCCTTTCCCGGATGAAAATTAAATCCCGGATCAGGTATAAGCGGCCTGGCTGGCATTTTTCTTCCTGTCTTTGGATCCACAGGCTCTATAAGTCCGGGCATGCCTGATTGAATCTCAAGGCCTTTTCGTTTGGCCTGGCCTTCACTCAGCGCCCTGACAGTGCATCTGCATCTGTAGCCATTTGGCGGATACCAGCTATCCCAGAACGGGTCATCATGGCGGTAAACCTGGCCATTTAGCGCAAGATGAGTCGGTCTTGTCCTTCTGTCTGACACGGCGCTGTACTGCCATAAGGGCATGTCGTCCGTGACCTGTGACATCTGCTTGAAGCGTCCGACCTGAAAGGCTGTCTGCACATTTGTCCTGAAGATGTTATCCACACGCCATGCCGACTTGCCAGTCCATCCTTTCTGCTCCCACAGATCAGAATGCTGTTTTTTCCAGGCTCCGAAGGACTGGCCTTCACTAATTGCCTTGCCTATGCTCTTGTAAAGATCCATAACCGTGTCCATATTGGACACCCCTGAAACAGCGAAGGCATTGACCTTTTGCTCGTTCCACAGATCTTTGAACTCAGCCGGTTTCATGGGAACCTTGGATTCCCAGAAGGCAATGGCCTCTTTAAAGGGCAGGGCTTCAGGCTTTGCCATTACTATTCCCTCCCTGCGGTAAAGCGTCCCCATAGATCAGCTGCTGCCATGGCCCTGGTCAGCACATCTTCCATTCCTTCAGCTCCCATGAGTTCAGGAAGCACCTGTTCAAGCCTTGCTTCCAGATCCTCAAAGGATTCTGCCTGGCTTATTATTTCTGATATTGCTTTTGCTATTCCGTGGGCGTTCGCAGCTTCGGGAATGAGTCCGTCCAGCATTTCATCAATTGCGATCTGGTCAGGATCGTCTTGTTCCTGAAACCCTGCGTCCTCATTTCTTGTCGAAAAATCGGAACCCGGTTCTTTTGAAGGCTTCTCTTCCGGCTTTTCTTCTTTTGCTGGCTTCTCTTCAACAGGAGTCCCGACTTCAATTTCATCATCTTTGTATCCATAATTGCGGGTGTAATAGACCTTGGTGAACTTTGCCCCTGTCTTTGATACTGCTTCGTCTATCTTTGCCCTTGACTCGTAATCCTCCGGATCGATGTATTTGAAAGTTGGAGACAGTGTTCCTTCAGGAGCGTTTATCTTTGTGTAAATCCAGGCCAGTTCCTGCCAGAAGGTTATGATCAGATGCTCATCAGCTTCCCTGAAATCGCCCAGAGCGTCGAAGCTGGTTTTTGATTCCGCGAAAGTGCCTGTCTTACCGCCTTCGTTGGTTATGGACTGGCCGTGCAAAACCCTTGCTATGGCTGTGTCGCACATGCGGATCAGGTCTGAGTGAATGTTGCCGCCCTTGTTATCAAGCGTATTAATCTCGACTTCCGTATTGCTTGAAACCACGGCCACGGCGTTCTGAACCATTGATGTAAGCTGAGACACGGCTGCTCTTCTGGCTTTTTCATCGCCGTTCACCTTGCCAATGACCCAGGGAATGCCAAACCTCTCGCAAAGAATTGTCCAGAACTTGATTCCGCCTTTCTTGATCGCTACAGGCCAGAAACATCTGGACAAAAGCCTGAGTCCATAAGGATTGACAGCGTCATGGAAATGTCTTGCCATGACCAGCTTGCCAAACTGGATTGGCTCATTTTCATTATTCCGGAGCACAGGCCTGTGGAAACCGTCAAACCCGAACCATTCAGCAGGCCTTGGTTTGATTTCTTTCAGCCTGAGACTCCCGCCACTTGGTTCCCATATAAGCTCACTAAAAGCCGTTCCATAATACGGAGCGTCCAGCATCTGGCTCATGATGTTGTAGAGATCTACGTTTTCAAGATCCTTTTCCAGGGCCTCGCAAATCCGGACAGCGTCGGGACTTGCCTCCAGGCCTTTTTTCGTTCCTGGCGTAAAGGCAAAATCACGTTTCTTGAGTGTTCCAAGCTTGCGGTTCTGGATACAGGAAAGCACCTTGTCGTCTGATGTAAGCGCCCGGAGTGCCATGATCCCGTCTCCGGTCTTTTGAAGCACGGGGTCAGGATCAGGCAGAATGCCAAACCATGAGGCTGGATCAAAACCGCCTAAAATGCCTGAACCGTTAAGTTCGGTCAGAAGTCCGGCACGTTCTGATGCATTATCTGAAAAGGAAATAAACTCTGTGGGGCTTACCCAGATGCCTTCAGTTCTGTTAGTCATTGTACCCCCTCAAAAGCCTGTCCGATTCACGCGGAAGGGCCGTCATAACCTCAATTACGTCAGACATTCCGTCCATTGTTCGTGAGGCAAAATATCCGAGAACAAAGGCAATCCCCGCGTCTCCGTGTCTTTTCTGTCCTTTTCCGTCTGTGCTTCTTTCCTGAATTCTGGGGACGCCCTTGATAATCTTGAACGCCCTCATATCCGCGAGAATGTCCTTGTCACCCGGAATATCGTAGATCGATCCGTCTTCCATTGCGGACTTGAACGGAGCCATGTTTTCCAGATACCAGCCCTCGGACAGCATCAGCTGAATGATTCTGCCGACTCCGTATCTCTGGGCCGCGACCTCGGCCAGGTACTGGCCATTGCCCCTCGCGTCCATTACTCCGCCGCAAAAGCCAGGCAAGCGGTCAACCAGATAAAAAAGGATCTGCTCCTGCTGCTTGAAAGGCATGTTTCTTATTTCAAGAACAAATGGAGACCGCCTTCTCAAGTCCTGCTCTATTATCAAAGGCGCTATGACTGTAAGGTCTCCGCTTCTGGCAAAGTCCTCGCCGAAAACGGTTTTTGAGTTCTTTGGTATTTTTGAAATCAGTGGAAGAAGCTCTTCCTCGCACCAGGCTGCAATGTCAGCGATTCTTTCTGGTTCAGGCTTAAGGGTGTATTCGTCAGTCCTTTCTACCCGCAGAACTGGCGTGTCCCTGTTCATTCTTGCCTCTATCAGGCTTATGGGCAGCCAGGTTCCGCCGCTCTTGCTTGGTATGCAGCAAAGTTCCTCGTCAGCCGCGTCTCCATAAAAATCCAGGAGGTTCTGACGCCAGACAGCTTCTGCTTCAGGACTCCATTTTTTCCCAAGCTTGATGCAGATTCTTTTGTAAATTCCGTCTTCCAGGGCCTCATCAAGGGTCACCCTGTGCAGGCTGTAAGGTTTTTTGCCTGACCTGACCTCTGTAATGACTTCGTTGAATTCGTTATCCACGCCGTTGTGTGTGGAAATAATGCGAACCTTGCCGCCCCACATCAAAAGAGCCATTGCCGCTTTCAGAAGTTCTCCGAGCTGTTCGTGGAAAGCAGCTTCATCTATGATAACCCGGCCCTGCTTGCCTCGAAGGTTGGCAGGTCTGGATGAAAGAGCCGTGATGCGCCAGCCGGAATCAAAACGAATTATAAAGGAAAGGATGGACTTGCTTTCATCGCCATCTTTAAAGACTTCCTCAGTTTCCTCGATTTCTCCGGCCGCGAGGTTGTAGAGCTTGGCCCACCAGGCGCAGTACAGAATGAACTCGTAAGCCATGTCCTTGTTGTAGCCGATGTACCAGGCATTCATGCCGGACTTGGCAGATGCCTCAAGCGTTGTTATTCCAGCCTCAGTCCATGAAATGCCTGTACGTCTGGACTTTTCTATGATGGCCACTTCTGACTGATCTTCGGCCCAGGCCTTCTGATATTGAACAAGCGGATCGGCAAGCGGATCAGTAATTTCGGTAATTGTCATGATGCTATCCCCAGTATCCTACGCTTGATCTCGTCCACGGTATCATCACTAAGACCGCCTTTTCTGGCTGCCTGGACAACTGTGGCCGCCGCTTCCTCTGCCTTTTTCTTTACCTCTGAAGCCCATTTCTTCTGGGTAACAGAAGCCCGGCCAAGTTCTGCCACTGCCCTTGCGAGGGAACCAAAATTCACTTTTGCAGGGTCAACTTCCAGATCTATAAGGACATTAAAAAGCTTGTCCTGAACCAGTCTCATGAGAGCATCGTTTACAGCACCTTCATCATCGGGTGAGGCATCGACAATAGCCTTGGCCTGTTCTGTTGAAAGTCTGACAGCCGCGAGTCTTTTTTCAAAATTCTGCCCGTATCTGTGGATAGCGCTCTTGCTGATCTGATATCCGCGCTCTTTAAGCTCATTTTCGAGCAGCTGATATCCGCTGAAATTCTTTTCAACCAGAGTCGTGTCCAGCCACTCTTTGACCGCCTGTGGCAAAATTTCTATGCTGCTGGGTTTGGGCATTATTCAAATCCATCCGAGAAGGTGTTTAAACACCGTTTAAAAACTCTTCACCCTGCCTTTTGAATACATCAGGGCGTCTTTTTCTTTTTTGGGCCTTAGAATCGATTTGGTTCGATTTCGCATTAAAGCCCTTCCTTGTATTAGTTCCCCCTTTCAAAGGGGGCCGGGGGGATTCAATAATATTTATTGGGCCTCGCGATGCCCGGCTCGCATTCAAGCGTATATTCGACCACATCAACCCCGTATCTGGTCAGATCTGCGAACCATCTTCCGCCCGGCTCTTTTTTCAGATTCACAAGCTTGCGGTCTTCCAGATAATCAAGCTCCCGCCTTAGCTCCAGTGCCGTGGCATCAGTATAAATACCCTGGATGGTGGCGAGCACAAGCTCCTCATAAGCGCCTATGGGCCTGGCGTTATTGAGGGTCAGGAGAATGTACCAGCGCATTGATTCTCTTCTGGTTTTTGCAGGATCTAACACTCGCGTAATCCTTTCAGTTGCAGGTTTTCTATTCTCATGGCCACGCCGTCGAGCTTGGCCTCGATTATCGTCTGGTTGCGGATATAGTCCTCACGCCGGACATATTCCCTGGAAATGACGTTCTGATATTTGAGAAAATCCTTCTCAAGGTTTTGCCAGCCCTTTGCTTCTTCCCGGAAGCTGATCATCAGGGTAGTGAACTTGTCTTCCCAGTTTTTGGCTGTTTCCGCCCTGATCGTCTCAAGGGCCACGAATCTCTGATCCAGCCGCTTGTCGGTCTGGGAAAGCAGTATTTTCCCGGCAGCGAACACAAAGCCTAAAAAAGACACCAGGAGCAGACCTATTCCAGACAGAAGCGGCCAGAATTCTATCGTTACAGAAGACATCGCTTATCCCTTCGCAAATGTGCCGATGAGGCCGACAATCCCGATCCCGGCAAGAACAATGGCCTCGGTTTGGTCTGGTGATATTTTTGCGCCGAGCGCTGTAGCTATCAAAACAAGCCCGCGCCATGTGGATGGCTCCTTCAATCTGTCGATGATGTACTGTTTCATGATCCCTCCATTGTCTTTTCTTAAATCTATAAAATGGATTTTCTGGCCTTGGCATGGTGTTGGTGTTCGCCATGAAAAAGAGACAGGGGATGGAGTAAGAGGAGAGTGGATAGTTGAAAGTGGAGAGTGGGAGATTGATAATTGATAGTTGAAAATTAAATGGCCGATGGCCTTCCGCACGTATTCCCTTTTTCAAAAATGAAAGGGAATTCTACAAGTATTCCCCCTTTTAAAGGGGGCAAGGGAGATTTAAACAAACTCCTTCTCCGACAGCTTCGGGGGAGAAGGCGGGGATGAGGGGGAAAACATGCTCGCATACGAAAACAAAGTAAGCCCTGAATTCAGGGCAAAAGCGAAAGAAATGGCTGAAAGGTGATCAACGACAATTATTTTTCCGTGTCAGCGACAGTTATAATTCCCGATCCAGTTTCCTAATTTAAGGCGCATTTTCCTCACTTTTTTCCTCGTTAATTTTCTGTTTTGACTTTTCCAGCCTGTAGCTTGGCAAGTTAAGTTCAAGAATGATGCTATGATGTACAAGTCTGTCAATGGCAGCGGCGGTAGTCATGGGATCCTTGAAAATCTGCTCCCATTTGGAAAAGGGAAGATTACTTGTGAGCATGACAGATCCACGTTCGTATCGATCT
>NZ_KE384509.1:5131-23346 GCF_000426225.1 Desulforegula conservatrix Mb1Pa | reverse complement strand
CGGTAGGGAGCTTGCGGCTTTTGTTTGGGCCATAGCCAGGGAAGTGCAGATTTATGCATAGGTACGAAATTTTATTCGGCATTTTTCAGGAGATAAACTGATTTTTTACAAGATGGCTCATGCCGTCAGGGACAGCATCTGTCAATCTGCCCGGCCCGTCAAGGCCAAGCCTCGCAAGCTCGGTGCTTCGCAGCCTTGACAGACCATTCAGATTGACAGGTTTGGCTGCCAGACGGATAAGCCTTAAAATATCTTTCATTGAAAGATATTTATCAAAATCTGTTCCAGACTATAGGCAGGGGCGCAACAAACGAAGGAGAATCCTCGACCCGACCTTGGGATAAGGCTTGCCGAACTCCCGTTCGTAGAATGAGGCAGCTCCGCGATGAAGTCTTGTCATGCGGTATCCAACCCGCGTATATCAGGTTGATCAATCGTCGTTTAACCTGTTTCGCCTCTGCCTATGCTCTGGACATAATGTCCATTGATGCCACTAAAAAAGTGGATGGGAGATTATTATTCTCTTGACTGGTGACAACCATATCAGGAAGGGGCGTTTATTTTTTTATATAAGGCCTTGAAAGACTGAATTGATGTAGTAGATTAAGGCGGATTAAAAAATCAGGATGGTGATTCAAAGATGATTGCCGCTGCGATACCTGATTTGGCTCTGCCGCCATGCTCCCCAATACGTGCCGGCAGAGCTTCCCCTTCAGCTCTCTTCAATATTAAATTTTCTGTCCAAGGAGATTCAGGTATATTTATGGATGATATCAAGGCTTTGGCTGCTGAAAAGATTCAAGAAATTTCAAGAATTAGGGAAGCGGTCGGAAAAGTTATTGTGGGCCAGAAAGAGTTGGTGGACGGTTTAATAATAGGTCTCCTTACACGGGGGCATATTCTTATTGAAGGCGTTCCAGGCCTTGCAAAGACAAGTGCGGTAAAAGCTCTTGCAGACAGTCTGCATGCTGAATTCAAAAGAATCCAGTTTACGCCTGACCTTCTCCCTGCTGATCTTATCGGAACTGAAATTTACAGGCCTGAAAAAGGTGAATTTGCCATAAAGAAAGGGCCTCTGTTTCACAATATAATACTTGCGGATGAAATCAACAGAGCGCCGTCAAAGGTTCAGTCAGCGCTTCTTGAAGCAATGCAGGAAAGACAGGTGACAATCGGAGATACAACTTTTAAGCTGCCCCATCCTTTTCTTGTTCTTGCCACGCAAAACCCGATTGATCAGGAAGGAACATATCCTCTGCCTGAGGCCCAGGTTGACAGGTTCATGCTTAAGCTCATTGTTGATTATCCTTCAAAGCAGGAAGAAAAAGAGATTATGTCCAGAATTGGTTTTAGTGAGCCTGCGGACATTTCGGCAGTTATTTCTCCGGCCCAGCTCGATGAACTTGAGAAGCTCGTAAAATCCGTATACATGGATGAAAGACTAAAGGATTACATTGTCGATATAGTCATGGCTACAAGAAAACCAGAGGACTACGGAATACCGATTACAGAATACATTCAGTTCGGCGCGTCACCAAGGGCAAGCATATATCTGAGCCTTGCTTCAAGGGCCCACGCTTTTCTCCAGGGCAGAGCCTTCGTAACTCCCCAGGATATTAAAACCATGGCCAAGAGTGTCTTAAGGCACAGGATTATTCTTTCTTACGAGGCAGAAGCAGAAGGAATTTCATCGGATGATATTGTTGGAAGAATACTCGATGGCGTAGAGGTGCCATAAAAAGCTATGATCAGCCTGGAAATTTTAAAAAAGATCAAACGCATCCATATAAAAAGCAGGCGCATTGCAGACTCCATGATGACCGGTAAATACAGGTCTGCATTCAAAGGCGTAGGCATGGAATTCGAAGAGGTGCGGGAATATGTTCCGGGTGACGAGGTGAGAAGCATTGACTGGAAAGTGTCAGCCAGGATGGGCAGACCCTTTGTCAAGCTTTTCAAGGAAGAAAGAGAGCGGATCGTGATGCTTCTTATAGACATGAGCGCATCCAACAGATTCGGCAGTAAAGGAAGTCTCAAACTTGAGAAAGCTGCGGAAATAGCAGCTGTTCTCGCATTCAACGCTATAAGGAGCGGAGACAAGTCCGGGGCCCTTCTTTTTACGGACAAGGTTGAAAAATATATCCAGCCCAAAAGGGGCGCTGGTCATATCTGGATGCTTCTGAGAGAGATTTTTTCTTTTGAGCCAGAGGGCAAGGGAACAGATATTTCCGAAGCTCTGGCATATTTTGCAAGGGTTTGCAGAAAAAAAAGCCTGGCATTCCTTGTTTCTGATTTTATCGCTGAAAAATATGATAAGGAGCTAAGGCATGTTGCAAGAAAACATGAGCTTATTTCTGTGATGATTTCCGATAAGTCTGAATATACATTGCCTGAAAGCGGAGTGTTTCTTTTAAGGGATCTTGAAACAGGGGCGATTAGTTTTGCAGATGCCGGGGACAGGGTTTTTAAAAATGCTTTCATTGAAAAAAGAACGAAAATCAAAAATGATGCCCTCGCCATAATGAAGTCCGGTAATATAGATGTAATTGATGTCGATACGGAGTCTGATGTCTCTGAAAAATTGGAGAATTATTTCCGTAAAAGGGAAAGACGCTTTGCGCGTCTTGGCGGCAGCTGATTTTGACTGTCTGCTTTTGTTCCGGTTTATTAAAGGCTATTTTTAAGGGTTTTTCAGGACTATCATTAATGTATAAATATATATTTTTTATTATAATGGCGCTTGCCTCTGCCGCCCAGGCCGAAACCGTATCTCCCGGGGATATGACAAAGGCCGTACCCCAGGGGCAGACTGCACAACAGATGAAAGATATCCACGACATAGCATCGCTGATGCCTGCCCACGGCATACCAATGTGGGCAATAATCGCTGCTTGCCTTACAGCTGCGGCTCTTGTGGCTCTTGCTTCTTACCTGATCTGGAAAAAATTTAAGAAACAGCCTTTAAACAAAGTGGCTCCCCAGCTTCCTCCATGGGAAGAGGCAGTAAAAAGGCTTGATGTTTTGTCTAAATCCATTGGCAGATGTTCTGAAAAAGAATTTTACTTCAGCCTGAGCGAGATTCTCAGACGATATGTTTCTATACGTTATTCCGTGGATGCAATGGAGATGACCGCCGAAGAGCTGAGACCTGTTTTGGACGGATTTTTAGATTCTTCTTCAGCGCTTAAAGAGTTCAGATTTGACATAAAATCATTCATCGCAAGAAGCGATATGGTCAAATTTGCTCTTGATAGAGCTGATAACGTAAAAATGGAAGACGATATTCTTCTTATAAGAAATTTTGTGGAAATGACCAGGCCAGCTTTAAAAGAGAATAAAGAAGATTCCGAAGGGCTAAACACAAAAACAGAATTGGGATCAGGATCTTAATCAATAAAGATATTTGCCATTGTGATTTTATCATTTGTTTTTTTCATGACGGGCATCAAAAACAATAAGTTTTTGCGGAGCTTTTTTCAAAAAGCGACCCGCCAGCATTCGGATAAATGTCGGATTACGAGCAAAGGACGCTCTAATCCGACCAACGAATTAGCCTTTTTAACGGCAAAATACTAATCAAATTGAAGTGAGGCTGAACCAGGAAAATGTTTGTCTTTGGATCTCCAGCGTATCTTTTATTGCTTTTTGCGGTTCCGGCAGCTGTTTTTTTCAGCTTGATGAAGGCCCGCAGAAGCGCCATTAATCTTCCTGTAACTGATTTCTTGAATGGACTGCCTACAGGACTGTCTTCAAAAATAGCCAGACTGGTTCCTGTTTTAAAATATGCTGCAATGGTCATAGCCATAATTTCTTTGGCTCGCCCGCAGTTTGCGCTCAGGCAGAATGAGATAATCTCCGAAGGCGTCAATATTGTAATGACGCTTGATATTTCAGGAAGCATGTCAGCCCTTGACTTCAAGCTTGACGGCAAAAGAGTTACAAGGCTCGATGCTGTAAAGTCGGTTGTCAGGGATTTTATTTCAAAAAGGACTGGCGATCGTATTGCGCTTGTTGTTTTTGCTTCCCAGGCATTCACCCAGATTCCACTCACGAGGGATTATTCGACAATTTCCTATGTCCTTGACAAGGTTGAAATTGGCGCTGCCGGACTGGAAACAGCAATTGGTGATGCCATTGGCATAAGTCTTAAAAGAATAGAGGACGTAAAAAGCAAATCAAATATTATAATTCTTCTTTCTGATGGGAAGAGCAATGCCGGAGAGTTGACCCCTGAAGAAGCGCTCCAGATAGCAGCGGACAAGAAAATCAAGATATATACCATCGGTGTAGGGACAAACGGGGTTGTTCCGTTTCTTAATAAGGATAAACTCAGTGGCCGCCAGTACGTTGATCAGGCAAGATTTGAGACTGATGAAGCTACTTTAGAAAAAATAGCTACCACAACCGGAGGCAAGTATTACAAGGCTGAGAACATAGAAGCCCTTGCTTCTGTTTATGAGGAAATAGACAGACTTGAAAAGACAAAGATTAAAATCAAGGATCATTCAGAATACAAAGAGCTTTATCCGTATTTTGTTTTTTCCGCTCTTTTGCTTTTCATGATTCACGCAATTCTTTCAAACACAAGATTTTTGAAGGTACCATGACATTTGTAAATCCTGAATATTTTCTACTTATATGGCTTGTTATTCCACTTGCTTTTATTTTTATTACAGGAATCAGAAAACGTAACAAAATAATTTTCTCATTTGTAAGCAAAGAGAATATTGCGGCAGTTTTGCCGGGATATTCTGCAAAAAGAAGAATTTTCAAGGCTTTTTTAGGCATTCTTATTTTTTTGTTTCTTCTTATTGGAGCAGCAGGCCCTCAGTATGGGCATATCTGGCAGGAATATGAAGCAAAGGGAATTGAGATAATCCTTGCTGTTGACTGCTCAAGAAGCATGCTCGCACCAGATGTCCAACCCACAAGGCTTGACAGGGCAAAAAGGGAGATTGTTGATCTTATTTCCATGCTTGAAGGTGACAAAGTCGGCCTTGTCGCATTTTCTGGCACAGCTTTTCTGCAATGTCCTTTAACTCTGGATTATTCCGGGTATACAATTTTTCTTAATGCTCTTTCACCTGACTATCTACCTGTTGGCGGCAGTGATTTTGAGGCAGCCATCAAAACCAGTTTAGAAAGTTTTGATAAGAATTCCAATTCGGAAAAGGCAATTATTTTTATTACCGATGGTGAGGCAACATCCGGCGATACAATGAAGGCTGTTAAGGAAGCTAAAGATAAGGGCATAAAGATTTTCTGCATTGGCGTGGGCGGTGAAACTGCTGCTCCTGTACCCGAGAAAGGCGGTGGTTTCAAAAAAGATGCATCAGGGAATATGGTGCTATCAAGGCTGGATGAGGATGTCTTAAAAAAGATATCCGCTGAAACGGGCGGGTCTTATGTTCGTTCCGTGGCTGGAGATATGGATCTTGACATCCTTTACAAAAAAGAGATCCGTGGAAGTATGGATCAAAGCATCATGCGTTCAGGGAAAAGGAAAATTCTTGAAAACAGATTCCAGTGGCCACTTTTGATTGCTGTTATTCTGCTTTTTTTAGATGTTTTCATACCTTCTTCGCGCAGATTGTCGATTCTTATTTTTTTTATGATGAGCTCATTTTATTTTGGTACAGAAGCCCAGGCTTCAACAGTAAACTCACTCATGAAATCCGCTGAAAAAGCCTATGAATCCAAAGACTATGAAAAAGCCGTTAATGATCTTATTTCTGCCCAGGTTAAAGAACCTGATAGTTCTGATATTTATTATAACCTTGGCAACACGTATTACAGAATGAATCAGTATGATGCTGCAATTAAAAGCTATTCAGGCGCTCTTGAGCATTCTGACGAAAAGAATAAAGGCAGGATTCATTACAATCTTGGCAATTCAAAATTCAAGAAAGGCGATTATGAGGCAGCTATTGAAGACTATGAAAAATCTTTGAAATACAATCCTGAAGATAAAAATGCCAAAGAGAATCTTGAGTTCACAAAAAAAGTGATGGAGCAAAAAAAAGATCAAGATAATAAAGATCAGGAAAACAATAAGCAGGATCAGAATAAAAAGGAAAATAAAGAGCAGAAAAAAGAATCTTCCCAAACCGGGAATGATGAGCAGAACAAGGATAAAAACTCTGATCCAAATAGCCAACCAAATAGTCAATCGGATAATAAGCCGGAGAACAAAGACCAGAATCAGAGTAATAAAGATCCGGACAGCAACTCTTCTCAAAACGATAAAGAACCAAAAGATCAGCAATCAGGGCAGTCCTATAATCAGAATAAGAACGGCACTGATAATGCAGATAAAAATAATGCTGCTCCTGATAAGCCTGAAAAACCGGAGAATAAAGATGCTGGAACTGTTCAGGGTGGCGAGCAAAAACCGGATGAAAATCCAGACGGAAAACCTGAAAAAAAAGGCAGCGAATCTAACATGAAATTAAACAGGCTTCAGGACAAGCCCGGAGCTGCGATGATTCCTTCATATAAAAAACGCAATATTGAAAAGGACTGGTAATAATGATCAGTGCCAGAGTATTTAGGATATCAGCTATTGCTTTCGTTCTTATAATTATAAGCGCTTCCGTATCCTTTGGATTCACGGCAACTGCGGAAATCGAAAGAACCAAGATGACAATAGGGGAAACGGTTCAGCTTACAGTCGGAACTTCTGACAGCGTTTCTGACCTTGACGCAGATTTTTCTGAAATCAGGGATTTTGATATTCTTTCCCGTTCATCTTCAAGCATGACCCAGTTCATAAATGGCAAAATGTCGGCAAATACTTCCATTGTCGTGGCTTTATCTCCCAAGAGAGCCGGAAATCTTAAAATTCCTGCACTTAAGGTGACAGCGAGTGGTGAGACTGCGTACACAAAACAGATTGTGATTGAAGTTGCAGAAGACAAATCAGCGTCTGTTTCAGGAGGTAAGGCAACCGGAGATATTTTTGCGGAATCAAGATTGAGCCAGAAAACCATTTATCAGGGGCAATCTGTTTTATACACTTTTTATCTTTACTTCAGGGAACAGATCGTAAGGCCAAATCTTACCCTTCCAGATTTTGCAGATTTTTCAGCAACTGAGATCAAGAGTCCTTCATCTTATACGAAAACGATCAATGGAATTCCTTATAATGTTCTTGAGAAAAAAGTACTGTTAACGCCTCAGAAAACCGGCAAATTCATTTTTGATCCTGCATTACTTGTTTATGAAGCAAGCTCTGGAGTAAGAAGGGACGTTTTCGGATTTCCAGAAGCTGTTTTGCAACGAAGATCGCTAAGATCAGAGGCTGTGACTGTTGAAGTCAAGGCTATGCCTCCTGCACCCAAAGATTTTGTTAATTCCGGCTTTGTAGGCAACTTGTCAGTCAGAATGAATATGGAGCAGAAAGAACTTAAAACAGGTGATTCAGGAACTCTCAGCATAGAATTTGAAGGCACAGGTGGCAGAGTCGGTGACATTGGAAAGCCTGAAGTTAAGATCCCTGATTCTTTCAAGGTTTATCCTGATGAACCTGAACTTAAGGAGGACGCCGGTGCAGAGGGTTTTTCAGGCAAAAAAACATTTAAAATTGCTCTTGTTCCCACAAAGGCTGGGGAATTTACCATAAAACCTGTCAAAATTTCATATTTTGATTCTACTCTTGGTGAATATAAAACGATAGAAACAGATCCTGTTGTCATAAGAGTAGCCGAAGGCGAAAACGCCAAGATAAATTCCCACGAGGCAAAGTCTGACGCAAAACAGGAAAATTCCAAGTCCACACCCTCTGTATCAGCAAACGATATATTCCATATAAAGACATCACTTGATATTCTGGATCATCATTCAGAAATATCTTTAATGTGGTTCATTGTGTTTCTGCTCTCGCCTCCGGCGGCTTTTCTTGTTTTTGTGCTTGCAGCCAGGCTTAATTCAAGCAGAAAAACCTTGCCAGCGAAGCTGAAAACTGAAAGCCTGACTGCTTTTAAGAAATTGTCTGAAACTGTTTCCAATGATGAGTTTCTTTCGCTTCTCCACAAGGCGCTTTCTTATGCAGCGGCCTCAAAAACAGACTGCGTCCATGAATCATTAACCTCATCAGACATACGCTCAAAGATGAAAAAAGCGGGCTTTTCAGATGAAATTGTGAATGAATTTTCAATGATTTTTGAAGAGATTGAAATGCAGAGATTCAGCGGAATTGATCTTACATCGGATAAAATGCTCCAACTGAGAGAATCAGCTGAAAAGCTTGTCAGGAGGGTATTATGAAAACCATGAAGTCTTTGACATTGTTTGTTATTATTACCATATTTTTTTTCTTAGTTTCAGGAAGTGTTCATGCTGCCGTAGATAAAACAAGGGATGCAATATTTCTTGATTCTGTAAAGGCATATGAAAAGGGTGATTATAAGGCATCTGCAAAAGGTTTTGAAAAAATTGCAACCGAATATGGCGTTTCAAGTCCAAGTCTTTATTATAATATCGGGAACAGCTATTTGAAGCTTGAAAATTACGGATTAGCAGCCTTATGGTATAAAAGGGCTGAAAGGCTGTCTCCGTCGGATCCTGATCTTAAATACAATTCAGGATATCTGGAAAACAGGCTAAAGGATGATTTTGAAATCAAGAGAACAATATTTTATGATATTTTCTTTATGCAGAGGTTTATTTCAGAGCCTTATATTTTAAAGATCGGATTAATATTGAATTTGGTATTCTGGCTTTCATGCGCAATGTTATATTTCAAAAAGAACCAGTATATCAAACCTGTTATAGCATTAACCGGAGCAGCGTCTTTTGTTTTTTTGTCCAATTCATTTTATTGCCTGTATGAAAGGGCGGCTGCCATGGACGCCGTTGTCATCCCTCCGGAGATATCGGTGAAATCAGGAACATCTGAAAATGCGCCTGATCTTTTTAAGCTTCATGCAGGCACAATTGTGCTGATCGAAGAAATCCAGGATGGCTATGCCAGGATTTCAAATGGTGATGACAAGAGAGGCTGGATAAAAAAAGGTGACGCAATTGCAATATCCGGTTCATTAACGAATTGATTACAGCTTGATTTTTTCTAACCTCCGTTGCATAAATTTGATAAAAACTCAAAAAGATGGCAAAGCAGAAAGCTCCAAATTCAAGGCGTGCAAATCTTTTGGAATGAGGCTTGGTTTTTAGTATAAGCAACAATGACGAAAGATGCGGCTTAAACGCAGCGGGTGGGCTTTTTGGGAAACCATCATATTCATTAAACCAAAACTTTTTGTGATCATACTGGTAAATCCATGGAAAATGAAAAAAAAATACCTGATGTGATAGCTGATGCGGCTGTCTCTGCTATTAGGGAATTAGCGGCAAAAGGTGAGGCTCTTAGTGTTACAGGTATTGCCATGATTATTGCCGGCAATGAAGAGATCAAAAAAATCATTGATGGCTTAAAACCTGAAAAAACTCCGCCGTCAGAGCCTACTTCTGATATAAAGGAGCTGGAGTCAGTCAAGGCAGAGCTGGTAAGGGTTCAGGGGCAGAAAACCGATCTGCTGAGGCATATTGCAGACGCCGAAGAACAGGGCGCTGAGCAGGACAGAATTTTCAGAAGAATACTTCAGTTTCTTTCTGATGCCCTTAAAAATTACGCTAATTTCCCGTTTACAAATGAGATTGAGGGCTTTAGATCTGCTCTTAGGCAGGAAAATGATATTCTTTTTATTGAAAAGTCTTTTGCATCATTAAAAGACGCCCTTCTTAAAGCCTCGGATCATACTGAAAAACAGAAAGAAAAAGGTGGCCTGCTTGAAAGGCTTTTTAAAAAGAGTTCCCATGGAGACAAACATACACAATCAGCAGAAATCGAGCTTTATAAGGATGCATACAGGGATCTTTTGAATGAGCTTCGTCTGAGTCTTGGTCAGGAATATCTTGAAAGATTCAGAGACGTTATTAAAGATCTGGAAAGTGCCGGTAAATATGATGATCTTAATGGTGTTAGACTGGCAACAATCGGAATTATAAGGGATTACATTACAAGGATCAGCCTGGAAAGAGAGGATGCAGCATCCTTTATAAGAGAAATTGGCACAAGGCTTATAGAGATAGAGAATCATTTTCTTGGCTCTTTTTCTGACTCTGAAAAGGCAAACAGCGCTAATAAATCATTCAGTCTCAACCTTCAGAACCATATTGCCGAAATCAGTACAGGCCTTGATTCATGCAAGACTTTGGATGAACTAAAGAGTGTTGTTGCTTCAAAATTATCTGTAATCCGTGAAGCCATTAAAAATAAGTCAAATACCGACGATCAGGCAAGGTTTGAGACAGAAAAGAGACTTTCCTACCTCAAAAGCGGCATAGACCAGATGAAACATGAAATTGAGGCCGCAAACACCAAAGCCCATGACCTCGAAGTTGAGTTGCTCAAAGATTCCTTGACCGGAGCATTCAATAGAAGAGCATATGAAAGAAGGATGCTGGACGAATTTACGAGATTCAGAAGATATAAGAGTCCTTATTCGGTTCTTGTGTTTGATGTTGATCTTTTCAAGGGTATTAATGACAGATTCGGTCATATGGTTGGAGACAGGTGTCTCCAGGAAATAATAAAACGCGTTCAGCCTGTTCTTAGGGATAGTGACACTCTTGCAAGATACGGAGGCGAGGAGTTTGTTGTTATTCTCCCTGAAACACCAATTCAGGGCTCTCTCGAAGTTGCTGAAAAAATCAGGAGAACAGTTGAGGCAACAGAGTTTATGCATAAGGAAGAAAAGGTATCTATTACTGTCAGTGTCGGTGCTTCACAGGTAAATGAAAATGACGCTGAACCTGCCATTGTTTTTGTTAGGGCCGATGAGGCAATGTATGTGGCCAAGAAAAACGGCAGAAACAGGATAGCCTCAAAATAGCTTTTAGCGTTTTTAATTTTCTGGTAAAGAGCATTCATTAATAAGCGTTCCTGATCTTTATTGGATTTAAGGCGCAGGGCAAAAAAATTCCGCCGATTTTTTTTAAAAAAAATATCCTGCCAGAGCGGAAACAAAGAAAAATTTGTATTAACGTATAAGTTGATGGACTCGCAAACGGCGAAAAAAATGTCAGCGTCATGCGGACTTGATCCGGAATGACTGAAGCGGATTTTTGCGGCCTTGTCCAAAATGATATTTGCCAGGAAATTTGTTTTTATAATGATTTGGAGGTAAAATGCTGGAAAAAAGTGGTCTGAGCCCGGAGTATTTGATTAATCACGCCGAAGTAACTAAAGTTGTGGAAGAAGATGGCGATTGGGTCAGAGAAAGACTATCATATAAACCTCCAGTTTGTGATGCGTTCAAATCAGGATTCAATGTTCTTGAACCAGCTCCTGAGTATACCTTTGACAAGCACCCCGAAGCCTTGAGAAAACTGCCCCATATCATATCAAAACCAGTTTACAGGATAAAAGGCATAAATAGTTCTGACGGATCGAAAATAGATATTCCTGAAAACTGGAAAAAGAAGAGGAATATTGGGATCGTCTTCTCAGGAGGACCATCACCGGGAGGCCATAACGTAATAGCCGGACTTTTTGATTCGGCAAAAAAAGCAAATCCTGAAAATCGGATATATGGTTTTTTAGCCGGCCCTGACGGGATAATCGATGGCCAGGTTGTGGAGATAACAAAAGAGATCGTGGCCCCCTACAGAAATATCGGCGGTTTTTCCATGATCAAAACAGGCCGGACCAAGGTTGATACCCCTGAAAAGACGGCCTTTTGCAGGGAAACATGCCGTGATTACGATCTTGATGCAATAGTAATAGTCGGCGGCGACGACTCAAACACAAACGCAGCCTTTCTTGCTGAAAGTCTTTACGCAGACGGAGTACAGGTAATAGGCGTACCTAAAACCATTGACGGCGATATTCAGGTAAAAACTATTGACGGCGAAATATTGTGTGCCATGTCTTTTGGGTTCCATACCGCAGCTAGGGGGTTTGCAAAGAGCATAAGCGATCTGTGCACAGACTGCTCTTCTGATGTTAAATATTGGCATATCTGTAAGGTAATGGGACGGGTTGCAAGCCATCTTGCCCTTGAAGTTGCGTTTCAGACCCACGCCAATATGACTTTCATCGGTGAGGAACTCGCCGACTATGTAGATTATTCAAGGCTTGAAAAAGCGGGCAAAAGAAACGAGATCGATTATACTGCATACGGCATGACCCTTAGAAATGTTTCAAGGGTCATATGTGATGCCATTGTAAAGCGCGCAGCCGTTGGTAAAAATTACGGACTTATAGTCATACCCGAAGGCCTTCTGGAGTTTATAAATGAAATTCAGATTTTTATCATTAAATTGAATACAATCATAGCCGACTATAACAGGGCTCATGATGACGATTTTCATACGACATTCGCTGCGCTTGAAGACAAACTCGATTATTTGAGGCGGCTGGCAAGACATTCTAGGGAAGATAATATTTTTTCAATATGGAATACAAGGGATGATGATCTTTTCAATGATATTCCTCCGTTTTTCCAGGAAGGTCTTCTCATGGAAAGAGACAGCCACGGAAATTTTCAGTTTTCACAGGTGGAAACTGACAAGGTTCTGATGGGTCTTGTCAAAGATTATCTGAATATTTTGAAAGAAAAAGGTGAATACAGAATAGGTATTCATGTAGATTATTTTAAAAAAATGCTTAAAAGAGATGGATTTGATCCTGATTATTACGGACATCTTATTTTTAGAAATTATCCAGAAGAATTCCTTCTGGTAAAAAAAGAAATCATTTCTGTTAAAACCCTTAAACATGCCCTAAAAACAGAAAAGAATAAAGACGATGACATTCTCCCGGATGTAATTACAAAGATTTATAAAATGTCGGTGCCAAAGTTCAGCACCCAGTCCCATTTTTATGGCTATGACGGAAGGGGAGGGGATCCGACCCTTTTTGACTGCAACTATACCTATAATCTTGGATTAAGCGTATTCAG
Organism: Desulforegula conservatrix Mb1Pa; assembly: GCF_000426225.1. Classification (NCBI taxonomy): domain Bacteria; kingdom Pseudomonadati; phylum Thermodesulfobacteriota; class Desulfobacteria; order Desulfobacterales; family Desulforegulaceae; genus Desulforegula; species Desulforegula conservatrix. Next base: position 10,384 of record NZ_KE384509.1, on the reverse strand, counting down.
TCTGATTGCAGGAGGCGTTACTGGCCAGATGGCAGCAATCAAGAATCTTGAGCATGATTTCGAGAGCTGGGAGCCAATAGGCATTCCAATAGCGCCATTGATGCATCTTGAGGAAAGAACGGGTAAGCTTGCGCTTGTTATTGAAAAGAGTCTTGTTGATGTTAACAGCAATGCGTTCAAAGTTTTCAAGGCAACGAGGGAAAAATGGCTGGCAGCTCATCCTGATAATGACTGTTTCCGCAGACCAGGCCCTGTTACCTTTGCCAAGGGAGAAGAAGACAGGCCGATAATATTGAAAATTAATTCCATAAGATGATATTGGGATTCCGCCACAATATCGCTTTGTCTTGATCCTGAAAAATTTTTATGGTTCCGGGGAATTTTATAAAAGCTTCCCCGGAACCCATGCCATATATAAGAAAATGGGATTTGAAGGACTGGTTTATTAGCCTGATTTTAGCCTTTCAGAACATCAATCATTGAAAATATTTTGCCTTTAAGCCCTTTCCCAAGCTTACCTGATAGGAACTCGACAGCGTCAAGAGTTCCAGTGGAATAGATATCTCTTCCATTTATGTTGTGAGTAAACTCAAATTTTACGGTTTCATCGTTTGATACGAGTGTATATGTGTGCCAGGCATGACCTTTTATATGATCTTCAGGGATTCCCATCATCCTTTGATTTTCTGGTTCTCTTTCCATTATTATGTCATCGGCCTTGAAGTCGAGTCCTAATTTGTTGAAGTAGGTCACCATTGCTTTGGCTGTCCCGCTTGTGTCAGCTTTGCCTTTTTGATGGCTTTCCTTGATTTTCAGACTGTAGTTTTTGAAAAGATTCGGGAAAGTATCAGCCGCGTATTCCATCATGGCCTGAAAGCCCACAATCTGTTTTGCCATGTTTGGTGCAATGACAGCGCATATTGAAGACTGTTCAACATCCTTGAAAAGCTTTTCCCTGTCTCCTCCTGTGGTTCCCATCAGAAAATCAATGGAGTGCCTGGCATAAAACTCTCCATTTGAATTAACAGCAGTGGGGTGGGTATAGTCGATGGCTATGAAATTCCCGTAATCTTTTTTTATTCTTTTTATTTTTTCGTCCCTGTTTTCAGGCTTAAGAAGACCTATCTCAACACCATCGACATTAATACTGTCTTCTTTTGTATCTGGTCCAGTGAGGGAGAAGGGTACAAGTTTGAATCTTGCATCTGAAATCGTGTGGGATATAAGATTCTTTGCAACATTACCTGGTAGGCCATTTATCATAACAGATATCATTTGATTCTAACCTCTTTCTAATTATCAGACAGCTACAGCTTATCGCCTTGGTTGTCTTCTTTGTTTTCAGTGTCTTCATCATCTGCCTGTGTTTCCAGTTCAGGTATTTCAGCCGGAGAGTTGATTTCCTTTTTACAGAAAAAACAGATAGTGTCCTTTTTTAAAACTTTATAACCGCAATGTGGACAATTTTTCATTTTTATCGCTATTATTATTTCGTCCAGAGCCCAACCCAAGGGGCCAGGAAGCTTTTTCTGGCCGTCAGGCCTTCTTCCTGAAGGGCCTATCAGAAAAGAGATTACAAGTGAAGGAACTGCAACGTACCAGAGGTCATGCAATATGAAACCCAATATGGCACATACTATTCCAAGAATCAAAAGTGTGTCTCTCATAATAAAATCCGCCTGAATCAACCCCTTGGGTGGTATTTTGTATGTACACTTCTCAGGTGATCCCTGGAAATGTGGGTATATATCTGTGTAGTTGAAATATCCGAATGACCGAGCATTATCTGAACGGCCCTAAGATCGGCTCCGCCTTCAAGCAGATGTGTCGCGAATGAATGCCTGAAGGTATGTGGTGAAATACTGGACAGAAGTCCTGTTTTCAGACAATACCCCTTTAAAATTTTCCAGAATCCCTGCCTTGTCATTGGTTTACTTCTTTTGGAAAGAAATAGAAAATCACTTCTTTCTCCTTTTAGAAAAAAAGGCCTTGCTTCGGATTTATATTTTTCAATTCTATTAATTGCATAGCTTCCGAGTGGTATGACCCTTTCCCTGCTTCCCTTGCCGAAAACCCGCACAAAACCTGCTTCAAGATTTACATCCATTAATTTGACATTTATAAGCTCAGAAACTCTCAGCCCAGAAGCATAGAGAAGTTCAAGCATTGCGCCGTCCCTTATACCTGCCGGAGTATCTTCATCCGGGGCATCGAGCAGTTTTTTTATCTGTGGTACTGAAACCACATCAGGAAGTTTGAGGGAAGACCGTGGAAGATCAATCGCTTTTGCAGGGTCTTTTTCAATTATTTCCTCTCTGCACAGATATTTGAAAAACCCCCTAACCGCAATCAGCTTCCTCGCCCTTGATTTTGCATCAAGGCCCAGGTCTCTCATGAAAATAAGATATTTCAGTATTTCAGACTGTTCAATATCCTTAATACTTGTTGAGCCTGACCCTTCAATGAATTCCATGAAAAAGGACAGGTCGCTGCTGTAAGCAGTAATAGTGTTATCAGCAAGGCCTTTTTCTATAATAAGATAATTCAGATATGAGTCAATAAGTCCGAAGGATTCCATGAGTCCAATATCAGAAATTAAAATTACAGCCAGTGAGCAAAGTCAAGGCTCGAAGTTGAATTAAGAATCTCAAACCCATCCGGTTTTACCACGACCATATTCTCAAGCCTTACTCCGCCCCATCCTGGTATGTAGATCCCCGGTTCAACTGTAACTACCATGCCCGTTTCCAGGATAAAGTCCTTAATAGGGCTTAGTCTTGGTGATTCATGTATGGCGAGCCCAACTCCATGTCCAAGGCTGTGTCCGAATCTTCCTTTGTAATCAGATGATTCTATGTGGTCGCGGGCTATTCTGTCTATGTCTTTACCGTTTACCCCTGCCTTAATTGCGGACTGGGCCTTCTGCTGTGCTTCAAAAACAGTGATGAAAACTTTTTTGAATTCATCGGGAGGATTCCCAATGAATATCGTTCTTGTGATATCTGAACAATAACCATGCAGCTTTATTCCCCAGTCAAAAAGAAATCCTTCATTAGTATTGAGCTTTCTGTCAGATGGAATTGCATGCGGAAGAGAGGCATTAGGACCTGAAGCTGCTATGACAGGAAAAGACATAGCCTCGGCTCCGGCATGTCTCAGATTCTTTTCAAGCTCCCAGGCCATTTGTTTTTCAGTAACGCCAGGTATGATTTGGGGGAGAAGGGCTTTGAAAACACTTTCTGATATATGGAGAGCATCCCTCATTAAAGAGATTTCTTCATCATCTTTAATTATTCTCAGATTCTCCACCATGTTTTCACAAGGAGACAGTATTACGTTAAGCTCATCTGTTGCAGATTTTAAATCATTAAACTGTTTGACGCTCATTCTTAGGCTTTCAAAGCCAATTCTTACAAGTTTTTTCTCTTTGATTATTTCAGCAAGAGTTTTAGGCATACCGGAATGGTAAATCCTTGTCTCAAAAGAGCTTGCTTCATTTCTGGCCTGTTCTTCGAATCGTGAGTCCGTAAGAAGAAACAGGGCATCCTTGCATACAAGTAGAATACCTGCGGATTCGTCAAATTGTGTGTCCTCTCCTTTGAATCCACTTAAATATCTTCTGTTTTCTTCTATGGATACAAGAAGTGCATCAAGCTCCATTTCTGCCATTTGGCTACGTAATTTTTCTATGCGTCTTTCATAAGTTTTGCTGGTAAAAAACATTTTTAAACCCCGAATAAAGCTATATTGTTGTAATTATCTGGCAACGCATCTGAATCCGATTATATTTGATGTAAAGTCCGAAGGGAAAATATTTCTCATTGACATGTCAAAGGCATCAGGTGAAATCCAGCTCCCTCCCTTTGCCATATAAAAAATTCTTCCTGAATCCGGCGAAGACATGGCATCTGCGACAGTTTCAGTCCATTCATACACATTCCCCGCAAGATCTTCTATCTCAAAAGGGTTTACACTGTCAGGATAATAATCTACAGCCGTAGTATCAGAAATTGCGCTTGACTCAACATTGCATCTCCCTGGAATCCATTCGTTGCCCCATGGGTAAAGCATGTAGTCGTATGTCCTTGCAGCTGCTTCCCATTCAATCTCAGTGGGGGTGCTTTTACCAGTCCATGCTGCAAATGCCCTTGCATCCTCAAGGCTTACCTGAACAACAGGGTGGTTCCTTTTGCCGTGAAGATTGCTTGCAGGCCCGAATGGCTGATACCAGAAGGCCCCTTCTGTTTTTTGTCTTGTGAGGGAAGCCTGCCACACAGAGATTTTTCTGCCTGTTCTTTTGTCTGTTTTCTGTAGAAATCTTCCACGATAGACAAACCCGAATCCTTTTTTTTCAGCAGTCGTGATATAGCCTGTTTTTTCCACAAATACTTCAAAAAGAGCATTTGTTACAGGGAATTTGCTCATATAAAAAGTTTCTATCTGCTCTTCTGAAATCGGCATCACGTTTTTCCCACCTCTGTGTGAGCCAACAGTATAATTGCCGCCAGGAATTATAAGATACTGGTTGTAAAATCTTTCCATCGCCCCAAGATAGCCGTCAAATTGCTCTGACAGAAGTTTTTCAGGGTCAATTTTGAACTCATCACTGAATGCGTCTATGGGCATGCCGCTCTGGTTAAGGGCTCTTTCATCTATTTCTTCAAAGTCTTCGCCTTCATCCAGTATTTCAATATTATCCGAGTCGTCTATAACCTCAAGCTCTTCATCATCTTCAAGCTCGATAGCTTCTTCATCTTCAATAACTTCGGTATCTTCATCCTCGACTTCGACAATCTCAGAGTCATCGTCCAAAACTTCAAGCTCTTCATCGTCGTCCACTTCTATGATTTCGCTATCTTCGTCCTCGACTTCAACAATCTCGGAATCATCTTCTAAAACCTCGAGATCATCATCCTCATCGACTTCGATGATTTCGGTATCTTCCTCCTCGACTTCAACAATCTCAGAGTCATCTTCAAAAACTTCAAGCTCTTCATCGTCGTCCACTTCTATGATTTCAGTATCTTCATCCTCGATTTCAACAATCTCAGAGTCATCGTCCAAAACCTCGAGTTCTTCATCGTCGTCCACTTCTATGATTTCGGTATCTTCATCCTCGACTTCAACGATCTCGGAGTCATCGTCCAAAACCTCGAGTTCTTCATCGTCATCCACTTCAATGATTTCGGTATCTTCATCCTCGACTTCAACAATCTCGGAGTCATCCTCCAAAACTTCAAGTTCTTCATCGTC
>NZ_KE384509.1:0-5031 GCF_000426225.1 Desulforegula conservatrix Mb1Pa | reverse complement strand
TCATCCTCGACTTCAACAATCTCGGAGTCATCCTCCAAAACTTCAAGTTCTTCATCGTCGTCGACTTCAATGATTTCAGTATCTTCGTCCTCGACCTCAACAATCTCGGAATCATCCTCTATGACCTCGAGATCTTCATCCTCATCGACTTCGATGATCTCGGTATCTTCGTCCTCGACTTCAACAATCTCGGAATCATCTTCTAAAACTTCGAGATCTTCATCCTCATCGACTTCGATGATCTCGGTATCTTCGTCCTCGACTTCAACAATCTCGGAATCATCTTCTAAAACTTCGAGATCTTCATCCTCATCGACTTCGATGATTTCGGTATCTTCGTCCTCGACTTCAACAATCTCGGAATCATCTTCTAAAACTTCGAGATCTTCATCCTCATCGACTTCGATGATTTCGGTATCTTCGTCCTCGACTTCAACAATCTCGGAGTCATCCTCTAAAACCTTGAGCTCTTCATCATCGTCCACTTCAATGATTTCTGCATCATCTGCTACAGCTTCAACATCATCAAATTCTTCAGGCCAGGGATCATGTTTTTTTGTTATTTCTTCATCATCGGAAATTTCAACAAGTTTTTTCCCATCGGGCCGATCTTCCTGGGATGCTTTTTCCCCCATGCTTTCTATGACAGATTTTATTGCATTTATGTCATTCTTGAGATCCGTGCCTTTTAGACTGTCTATTTTTGAAATGAAATCCCTGATGGAATTCAGAATGTCAGAAACTTTTCCAAGGGAAAGCCCGTCGTCGATCTTGAAAGAGTCACTGAAATTGGTGATTATTTTGTTCTTGGCAAGATCTGAGAGTACAAAAGTATTATCTGCTGATATAATAATACCTTCTGAGTTATCGCCCTTTTCATAAAGCTTTTCCAGATCAGAATTAATGGCGGTTTTCAGGCTGCTGAAATTCTTTTTTTTTGATCTGATAACTGATTCGTCATCGCCTGTTTCCCATACTGCTTTTACTATAAGGTCTGTATCAATATATCTGATTTCATCTGGTGACTGAAAGCTTTTGTAATGATTTACCATGAATTCAAGTATTTTATACTTGGGAGAATTTTTGTTTTTATATCCAAGATTCTCAACAGCATTCAAAATGCCATCTATGGTGATTGAGGTAACCATGGCTTTTCCTGATCTTCTAGTTAAGTAAACTTTCTCATTTCTAATTATATTGTAAAAACATTGTGTTTAATATAAAGATTTTATAGAATATAAATAAACATAACTTATAAAATCACTATTTCTGAATGTCTAAAATAATAGCAATAGCAGGCCTTACTCCTGGTTCAGGAAAAACTACTGTTTCTTTGAATCTGGCAGCTTCATTGTCTATATATGAGAAAAAAAATCTTGTAGTGGATTTTGACAGTAACTCGGAAGTTTCAAATCAATTAAAAGCCGGGATAACAGAAAATAAGGTCGTTTTTGAACGTTTATATCCTTTTACTGATTTTATACCTTCAGGTTTTGAAGAAAGCTCTTTTTTTAAAAACATTGCCGGGGTTTGTTCTAAGACAGAAAAAGTATTTGAAATATTTATAAAATCACTTTCAAAGGAATATGAATTCGTTATTTTGGATATTCCTTCAAAAATGGATTTTTTGAGTACTTCTGCGCTTGCTGTTTGCGAAGATGTCATAATTGTTAATAAAAGCAACGAATTTAATCTTAAGGCAATTCAGAGACTTTTGTTGACAATTTTTCAAATAAACAAACGCTTTAAAAAAAAGATAAATATTAAGGGAATTCTTACATGGGGCCATTCAATACCGCTTGAATCATCTCTCAAACCTTGGCCCGCAGATCTGAATAACCATATTTTTAAGGTTTTCATTCCATATGAAAATATCATGGATAATAATGAAAAATTTCAAACTCCTTTTTGTTTTAATGATATTTTAAGTCCCGCATCGATTTCTTATCTGGAATTTTGCAGGGAATTATGGCGTGAATTATGATTAGGTGTGGAGGATTTTCATGAAGATTACTGATTCCGAATCAATAAAAAACAGTGAGAAAGAACTTATAGACTCCATAACCGGAGAGCTGGACTGGAGTGCAATAGAGAAACTTCTCAGAGAAAAACACAATATCGGTCTCCAGGATGATGTAGAGTTCAGGAACGGGGATCTGACCGTATTTGACAGCCAGATTGCTTACAAGCTTGATTTTGATGTAAAGATAACCCTGTCCGTTGTGTTTGACAGAAAAGGCAATTGCCTGAAATTGACTGCAGCTGGGGATGAAAAAGAAAGGAATATTGTAGAGCAAGAAAAGACTGAATCTGAAACGCCAGACCCAGTAATTGATGAGAAACCTGCTGATGCAGGAGTCAACTCCATTGCATCTGAAATTGCCGGCATGATTTCAGAAATAAACAATTCCTGAGTTTTTTCAAAAATTTCAATAATAAAATAAAAATGGTCTGATAATTATGAGTGAAGATTCAGAGTACAACATTTCAGATTTTTCAAAAATTAGAGTGCAGCTTGATGAAGTCCTTGTTGAGCAGATTTCAAAGCTTATAGAGATAGATCTTACTGCTGCGGCCCTTTCTTTTAATATCGCTACAATTACCTGCCTTTTGATACTTGTGGAAAGAGAGAGGGAAATCCAGAATCCCCATGGCAATACACCGCCTCCACGTTACAGTATGGAATCTTTTCTTGAAGATCTGGAGGAATTAGGGCTTGACGTTGATGACGATATGCTTGCTGCTCTTCAGTCTCTTGCCCAGTGCGGTTATGTGGAAAAGGATGCCAATGACAGGTTTTTTGCCAATATTTCCGCTTTTACGCTTGTAGCTTTTCTTGACAATCTTTTTCCTGGAATGAAGGGCCTTAATCTTGTCGGTTATATTGTTCAGACAATTACTGAAGTCGTAACTGGCAGAAGGAAGCTGGAAGACGCAAGAATGTATCTGCAGCAGACCCTTTTTTCGCAGGGTGTTGCTCTCTCCAAACAGACATTTGCGCATTCACAGAAAGAGAATCTCAGGCGTCAGGTCAGTCAGCAAAATATAAATCCCATGCTTGCAGAGGATATGCAAAAGGCTTATCGTGAACGCCTTGAAACTCTTAAGGCATTAAAAGGTGACGTATCTAATAAACCTTCTTTCATTTCCCGCTATGGTGCAGGCGGTAGTGAGCAGATAAAAATCAGGGAAGTTTTTCCGAGGCAAAAACAACAGGCTCCGGAAAAAACAACGGAAAAAGCGCCTGGCGAAGTTTTTAAACCATCAGTCGTTGGAACTGAAGTTCGGGCCGAAAAAGAAGAAACAATTGTAGCACCTGGAAAAGAGCCTGAAAAGCCGGTTGTGCCTGAAATAACTGAAGAGGCTGCTGATATAGCCGCCGAAGAGCCAGAAATAAAAGAAGAACCCAAGGTCGAAGATCAACCTGAGCCTGAACCTGCACCGGTTATAGAGCCAGAAATAATTTCTGAGCCTGTTAAGCCTCCTGAAAAATCAGCTCCTGTTGAGGAAAAGAAAATTGAACGTGTCGTTGATCTTACTGAACCTGAACCTGAAGAAGAGGAAGCGGATGATCTCTCTGATGCCGGAGAAATTGATGATGATGAAATTGAAAGAAGAATAGCCGCTTTCAGTGATGAACTCTCGCTCACATGCCCTGTATGTGAAAATGGAAAGGTAAAGGCAGCCGAGACTGAAAAAGGAAGAACTTATTTCAAGTGTTCAAATGCTGTATGCAATTTTGTAAGCTGGTCAAAGCCATACAATTTCCCTTGCCCTCTTTGCAGTAATAAATTTCTTGTGGAATTCAAGAGTGCTGAAGGCATAATAGGACTCAAATGCCCACGGGCAACGTGCAGCTTTACCCATAATTCAGTATTGAACCCTGCCGCCGGGTCACCAACTGTCGATGAGCCTAAGAAGAAGAAAAAGCTCGTCAGAAGGATAAAGAAAAAATAATTCGCTAAACCGCCAAGAACCAAAAAGAACATATATGCAGCTTTTTAAAACCATGCAGTTTGGGGAAAGGTCTGGAAAACCTTTTTTTCAAAAGGAGTTTTCCAGAACTCAAATCTGACAAGGTTCCAAAAGTCCGATCCCCTTAATTCCGGCTCAGGCCTGAATCCGGAAGTATCTGTTAATATTGTATGCCGGATCGAGTCAGGGATGACGCTGAAGACCTTTTCAGACTTTTGTGAGACCATTAAATCTGGAACGCAAATAATGATTTTTTGAACCATAAATGGGAAAGAGGTTTTTTATCTTCACATAATCAGTGGTGCTCGTCTTTTAGATATATATTATGGTATTCATCTTCAGTCAGGTGTTTTTTTATTGTTTCCAGAATAAGCAGATAAAACTTTTCCATTTCTTCATCAGACAGTTTTGGAATTAGAAGTTTCATGAAATTGTCATCTGAAAATTTTTGGAGAGTATACATAAGGGTTTCTTCGTCTGTGATTCTGTCTAAGCCAAAAGCTCCGAATCCTTCATATTTGTTGATAAAGTCATGTTTGAATTTTTTCATAATCAGTATTCCTAATTGTTTCGGTAATTAAGTCTTGGCAAAGTCGTAAAAAGTCCGGTTCACGTCATTCCGGAGCGGGCCGGAATTCAGAAATGCCTGAAAATACAAAGATACCTGGTCAAATCCGGCATGGTTCTATCGCCTTTTTGACTTTTTACGTGTCCATCAGTCTTTATTTATCCTTTCTGACTCACAAATACCAGATAGGATCTATAAAATAATTTGATTACCATTTTTACTCCGCCATGCTTATCTTAAGGCATGTGAAAGATTATCCAGATATGATGGAGGTGTAGCATGGCAAAAAATATGATCCAATTTCAAAAAGGAAAGAGTATTCACGAATTCCTGTCCGAATATGGGACCGAAGATAAGTGCCAAGACTCATTATTCAGACTTAGATGGCCGCATGGTTTTAGTTGTCCGAATTGCGGCGGTTCGAAATTTTGCGAGCTCAAATCAAGAGATCTGTACCAATGCCACAAGTGTCACCATCAGGCGTCGGT
>NZ_KE384508.1:10697-29222 GCF_000426225.1 Desulforegula conservatrix Mb1Pa | reverse complement strand
CAATGATCCTCCATATCACAACATTGGATAACCGGGTTTGCATTAAGCGGGAATTCTAATTGTCGTCAGGGGGGATTTATAACTGTCGTTGATCACTGAAAGGCTTGAAACAGATCCGAACTGGCTGATGGCAGCAATGGCTTTTGAAACTGGGGAAACATTTTCGCCTTCAGTAAAAAACGCTGCTGGAAGCGGGGCCGTGGGTCTGATTCAGTTCATGCCAGCGACAGCGAGAACTCTTGGAACAACAACGGATTTTCTTGGAAGAATGAAACCGGAAGAACAGCTTTATTACGTGGAATCATATCTGAAGCCATACAAGGGCAAACTAAAAACCCTTGAGGATGTTTACATGGCGATTCTCTGGCCAGCGGCGATTGGAAAGCCTCTGGATTATGTTCTATTTAAAAAAGATGATCCCAAAGCTCCGAAACGATACCTCCAGAACAAAGGGCTTGATTTTAACGGGGATGGATTAATAACAAAGGCTGAAGCTGCTGAAAAGGTAAGGAAGAAGCAGGAGAAGGGGCTGATGATAGAGTATTCTATATAAACAAAAAGCCCGGTTGCCTGATTTCAGGCGACCGGGCTTTAAATATCAGTTTACTAAAACGAATTAGTTACGTCTGTCGTCTACTTCTTTGGCTACACCCTTGAAAGGCTCGCCATCGATCTTTTGATCCATGAAGCGGCCAGTCCCAGTATCTCTTTTTGTCCAGTTGCCAGTCTTTGGATTATATGACTGGGAGCGATCATTAACAGAACCTTTACGGTAATCATTGCCGGTATTTTTTGCCATCTGGAATTATTCCTTATGATGAAAGTTGTTCATGTAACTTGGGAAGATCCCTGTTTTGCCAGTAGTGGCTGGATGACCAGATCCGACTTTTTGGCATGGGTAAAATCAGAGAATTCCATTAGTGACTCTGTTGGTATTCTGGCGTTTGAATCTGATGATTATATTGCCCTGATCCAGTCCATCGGCGTTAATCAGGTTGCTGATGGAATCAAGATAAACAAGGCATCAATCAAAAACATTAAAGAACTTGCCAGAATACCGTTAAGTCTTTTAATTGACTGAACATGCGGGAATATCAGCCCGCATGTTTTTTTATACACTAAATATCAACAATCATCGGGAACGGTCTTCTCTTAGCGCGGATGACTATGCCGGTTTTAGGATCTATTCTAGTCCAGCTAAAAATCAACTTCTTGCCTGGCGGAATGTCTTTTTTGTGCATTACAAACTCCGTATTTACAATTTTTAAAGAAAATGAACCGGGGAAGCACGCTGCCGCCCGGATCGGATTTAGGCTTTACTCATAGATTGGGATGCGCCAGGCTTTACGGCCGTGGTCTCTTGCCCAGTCACGAGTTCCATCTTTTCTGGTAATCCAGGGACGAAAGATGAAGCCCTTGATTCTGCGTTTTTCCATGACAGAACCTTTCCGAAGGCGTACCAAAAGTTATTGACAAACACGGGTGATTATGCGCAGCTAAGAATTGCTTAGGTTCTTAGTGACATAATCTGCGGCCGCTATCCCACATCATTATGAGATATTTAAATTGAATTTCCTGACGCCTTCGAATGCTTCGGTTTTTCAAAGTCCGCAAAATAAAATCCCTTTTGATGCGCTAACATCAAAGGGGATTTGTTTTTATGCCTAATTTATTAAGTCTAACCTTCACAAACGAAGGATTGACGTCAAAAATATTTGCTATTACATCTGTACTGCATCCTTTTTCATAATAACTGATGATTTTTTTCTCTGGCATCAGAAGAGATCCCGCAAACTGCCATGCCTGCCATTCTGGATTTTCATAGGCCTTTATATTAGAGGGTTCTTCCCTGAAAAGAATACCTCCAGTAACTGAAAGAGAACTACGAAAGTTTTTGAGTTCTGGCACGTGGTAAATGCAATGACCTATTTCATGAGCAACAGTTGCTCTTAATCGCCTTAGTGTCGACTGGCTGTTGGAGTCGACCAGAGCTTTATCTACATAACTTGAGTTTGAATTGGCATCTGTATATCCGAGTATATTGGGGCCTATAACAGACAAATCTATATAATCTGTAACAAGACCATATTTTTCTCTGATATAATATTCATATATATACTCTGCATCTACAGGGCAATCATCGCTACATAAAGCCTCTGCTTGGATATCTGATAATAATCTTATTACATCTCTTTCAATCTCTTTCTTTGAACGTGGAGCGACTACAGGTAATTTCATTTATTATTCCTTCCCCGCCTTCAGAATCTCTAAAGCTCTTGTAAAAGCCTTCTGAAGAGTATCATCCGATACGGCTTCAGACTCTCTACACAAGCCCCAAGCCAAGTCACGGTCTAATCTCTCAAAGATTTTTGGTTTCAATTTCACCCTGTCCTCCCTTGCGGCATCTATTAATTTATCTGCATCGACATTAAGAACTATTGCCAAGTCATTTATCTTATCCTCATCCTTAGGCGGCAGTCTTTTGCCATTCTCGATCTCTGATAGAAAGCTTGGCGCAAGCCCAACCAGCTGTCCTAGCTTTCTTAGCGTCAATCTCTTTTGCCTTCTTGCTTCTTCAATCATTTTACCAAATATTGACATATGCACCTCCCAAGCATAGTTTAATTCACACTCTATGCGAATATATATTATCCATTGGAAAGCTTATGTCAAGGTGTGTTTACAAAAAAAATGTTAATTTAAATTGTAGTCTGCAAAAATACAAATATACTATATGTAGAGCAGTAGTTTTTGCCGGGAAAGATAAAACAAGCCCGGAAGCCGATATTTCAGGCTTTCGGACTTCATGTTTAAATAATTTTAAACCAGGATTAATGGTTAGCAGGGTTGCAGCCGGAGCGCTGCATTTGTTGGTGGGGACAAGTTTGACATATATGCTTTTATGCGTTTAGGATGATATGCATGCATATTCAATAATTTTACTTATTCCAATCCATGACAGCGCAACGACTTTTTTATAGGAAGGAATTATGAAGCTGTTTCATTATACAGATATTAGTGCTGTTCAGAGTATTTTAGAGAAGCAAGAGCTTTAAGAGTTCTGGGGACACCGTACCTATCTTTCATTAGTTGAGTAATATTTCCCCATAGCCCTCAGGCTTTTATCAACGTTCCTTGTCACACAGGTAAGACCATAAAGCTATAGCCCAAAAGGATATCAATGAAAACATGTCAAACTTGAAATAAAACTTTAGAATTATGTCGGGAGTTCCGCAGCTCAAGATCTGATAACTCTATATTCAACATGACTTTCCAACATCATTAAATAATGCATTCGCAATAATATGTATAACAATCTGACTTTACATATATTAACACATCTCATCCAGTTATTGGTCATTGGTAAAATAATGATAGACATAAATAAAAAAGTGTTATTTTAATAACTGTCTTTTATAAATCTTTTCTGAATCATGCTTTTTCTATTAAAAAAATAGTTTAAGAACGTAGAGTATTTTGGCTGTTTTTTCGTATTTTGCACTTGATACGCCGATACATGGAAAATGTCTGCATTTTATATAGATGGAAATTTTTCCACTTATTGTACTGGTAGGCAAAAAAAATGCGCATTCTGAAGGACGATAAGTAAGAATTATTTACTGTAATAACTGAAAATGATGAATCGCAATGGGATGACTCTACAGGGACATTATACATAATTTAAAATAAGGTTAAGATAAAATTAAGTATGGTGTCCCCTGAATTCTATCGTGATATATCACTCAGCCCTTATCGTCGTGGATTGTTTCAATTTTTTAATCTTCGCCACCTGTCTTAATGGCATATTTCGGAATTTCGGGGACATGATACTTAATTCAAAAAGCAATTGTCATGCAATTAACATGGATGCCCCAAGAATTCCTTCAGATTTTGACAGACATGTTGTATCTGCAAGAACTATCGGCTATGTTTACACGCACATATGGAATGAAGCTTGGCGATGGATGAAACGGCGTCATCGGAACAAGAGCATAAAATGGCTGAAAAATAAATATTGGTCAAAAGGCTCCAAACCGGGACGGTTAAGGGCGGTTGTCAAAGACAGCAAGGCAACCGGAGAACATACGAACTTATCAACGCTCACAGCATAAATATCCAAAGCCACATCAAAATCAGAAGCGATGCAAAACCTTTTGACCCGGAACATCTACAATATGTTCTGGCAATATTTTCGGGCAAGACGGGTAAAACCGAAGGTGATTCCCGTCACCGCTGCCTATGAGATATGTAATGAAATAACTGTAAATTTTATAACTGGTAAGAGAAAACAGCCGGGCGGCCCCGCAAGGTTTAGCCTTAGAAACGCTTGAGCCGTAGACGGGAAACTGTCACGTACGGTTCTGAGGGGGGGAAAGAGACGGTGAAGCCTCTTACCTACCCGATAGTTTTCGGTCATCATTGATTTAAACTGTGCTGGCATATTAACGGTGGCGTTCGGAACTGATGGCAGAGATGTACTCGGAGCGACACTGCGACTCCTGCGGAGGGTTGAATGATGTGGCCACATTATAGACGCGGTAGAATAAAATAAATGCAGATGAATACAGGAATAAGTCAGAAGCTACAGAGCAGCCGCAAAGAGCTGCTGGACATCGGACTTCGCAACAACATGCTCAACTTCCGCAAGACAGCCAAGACCCTGATGGTGGTCGATGAGCTGTCCGAGGAGGTGTTCAACATCCTCTACCGCCAAGAAAAGGCCATGACTTTTGCGCCGATGGCGCGCAAGAAACTGGCCGAGCTGGCAAGAGCTGCCAAGCCGGAAGAGGCAGAGGATGACACCGCCAGTGACGCAGAGTTGCTGCATGAGCTGGATAGCCTGGACTGGTCCAGTGTCGCTGACGAGGCTGATGAGGACGAGTCAGGCAGAGCCCGTCGCCATCTGGATACCCGCCTGCAGACGGCCATCGATGATGAGCGTCTGTTCCTGCAGCTGCTGAAGATCCACACTGAGGCTAAAGGCTTTATTGAGGAGCAGGGCGTGAACACGCTGTTCCTGGCCCTTGGCTTCTTACATTGGTACGAAGCGGACAGCTCTGAGAGCTTGCGTAAAGCTCCCTTGCTATTGCTGCCGGTCAGCCTGGAACGCAGTGGCGCCAAAGATGCCTTCAAGCTGAAGTACTCGGGTGACGAGCTGATGGCGAACCTTTCGCTGGTTGCCAAGCTCAAGACGGATTTTGGTTTGGATATGGCTTCCTGCGCGTTTGACGAGGATAGCTTCGCGACCGATGAGAACAGCCTGGGGCGCTTCTATGGCGATGTTGCTGATGTAGTCAGCAAGCAGGGGCGCTGGAAGGTCGCTATCAACGAGATTGCGCTGGGCTTCTTCTCGTTCGGCAAGTTTTTGATGTTCAAGGATCTTGATCCGAAAAGCTGGCCGGAAGAGAAACAACCCGATGCCAATGGCGTGATGAAGCGCCTGCTTGGTTCGGGCTTCGGGGATATGGGCGCGGCGTATGCGGAGGATGTGAATATCGACTCGGTGATCAAACCGGGCGATGTACGTTTTGTGAAGGATGCCGACAGCAGCCAGACAGAAGCCATTCTGGAGGTGCGTGAGGGCTCCAACCTGGTTATTCAGGGACCACCGGGTACGGGCAAGTCACAGACGATCACCAACATCATCGCCGAGCTGATCGGCCAGAAGAAAACGGTGTTGTTTGTTGCCGAGAAAATGGCGGCGCTTGAGGTGGTTAAGCGTCGTCTGGATGAAAGTCATCTGGGCGATGCCGTTCTTGAGCTGCATAGCCACAAGTCCACCAAGCAGTCTGTGCTCAAGGAGCTAGGACGGACTCTGGATCAGGGGCGACCACTGACCAAAGTGGGCGAGGACGACCTTGCCAGTTTGAAAGAGCTGCAAGATGGCCTGAATCAGTACTGCGAGGCTGTGAGTGCTTCCGCAGGCGCGAGCGGCTTGCCTTTTGTCGATGTGCTTGGTCGTTACCTGAAGCTGAAGCGTGTCTATGCCGGATTGCCGGTCATTCCTTTCGCGCCTATGGCGGCCTGGAGCTATGCCGAGCAGCAAAAACGGCGTGAGTTGGTTGAGGAATTGGTGCTGCACCTTGAGGAGATGGGGCGGCCTGATCGGAGTGTCTTTTGGGGCAGTGATCGGACGTTCTTTTCGCCTATCGAACAGAGCAGCGCTAACGATGTCCTGCAGTTGGCAGGTTCGCATCTCAATGCATTGCATTCGGCTACCGCGGCACTCTCTGAACGGTTAATGCTGACTCAGCCAGCCACCTTGGCGGATGTGGATGTGGTGTGCCGCGCTGCACGGCGTGCGGCCGAAGCTCCGCGACTCGAAGGGGTACAGCTTTCTACGGGCGAGTGGCAATCCAGGCGTGATGTCATTCGTGAGCTGCTGGAGGCTGGCGAGCATATGACTGCTTGCCGCGCTAAGCATGACAGCCAGTTGATCGATGCTGCCTGGGAGCAGGATCTTCTCGAGGTTCGACAGAGCCTTTTGGCTTATGGCGAAAAGTGGTGGAGGGTGTTTTCGGGGCGTTTCCGTGCGGCACGGAGCCGTCTGCAGGGGCTAGCCCGTGAGACATTGCCCAAGATCAATGCGGGCATGCTGGAGCTGGTTGATTCGGTACTGACCTATCAGCAGAACAAGAAGGTTTATGACCAGCACGAGGCACTGGGTAGCGCACTTTTTGGTGCCCAATGGCAGCGCCAGAAAACCGATTGGGCGGTGCTTGAGCGTTTGAGCGCTTGGGTGATCAAGCTGCATGACGATTTGGGTAATGGACAGATTCCACAAGGCATCATTGCCTTCTTGGCCGGACATACCGATGCCAGTGGCTTGGGTGATGCAGTCACCGGAATAGAGCAACATGTTGTCGGATTAGACAAGGCGCTCCGCAGCGCGCTTGAGGTCACCGGTATGCAGGCGGAAAACGCCAAGGCCGATGTCAGAAAGCTTGGTTTGGCTGCTCTTGGCGAGCGTTTGCAGCAGTGGAAGGAAAGTCTTACTGCGCTTTATCAAATGGCACGATTCAATGTGCTGGCCGAACAGCTTCGTAAGGTCGAATTGAACGACTTGCTTAAAATTGCCATCAGCTGTGATAAGCCCAAGCAGCTAACTGCAATTTTGGACTTCTCCTGGTTTTCAGGCTTGGTTCAGAGGGTCTATGCAGATAAACCTGCGCTGCAGCAGTTTGATCGGATTAAACACGAACATCAGATTGCACGATTCAAGGCGTTGGATTTGGCCTCGCTCAATCATGCGCAAACGCATTTAGCCAAGCAGGTTTGGGAAGGGAAGCCCAATATCAATCAGCCAGGTGAAATGGCTGTATTGCGGGCGGAGCTGAACAAGAAGCGCCGACACATCCCGATCAGACAGCTGATTGACAGGGCTGGTCGGGCGATCCAGCAGATCAAGCCTGTCTTCATGATGAGCCCCATGTCTATTGCGAATTTCCTTCCTCCAGGAAAAGTTGAGTTCGACGTGGTGGTATTCGACGAAGCCTCTCAGGTGAAGGCTGTCGATGCATTTGGCGCCATCATGCGCGGTAAGCAGGTGGTTGTGGTTGGGGATACTCGGCAGATGCCTCCTACCGATTTCTTCAGCCGCGATGTCGAGCTGGATGACGAAGATGCAGCGACCGCTGACATTGAAAGCATCCTGAGCATGTTCAAGGCGGCCGGAAGTCAAGAGCGCTATCTCCGATGGCACTACAGGAGCCGGCATGAGTCATTGATTGCAGTCTCCAACGTCGAGTTCTATGACAGCAAACTGGTGGTCTTCCCCTCCGCCGGCCAGCATCCCCATGCCAGTGGAGTGAGCTTCGACTATTTACCGGATGCACTGTATGACCGAGGTCGTACTCGTACCAACAAAGGGGAGGCCAAGGCAGTTGCACTGGCTGTCATGCAGCATGCTATTCGAACGCCTGAGCTATCACTGGGTGTTGCCGCCTTCAGTGTGGCGCAGCGGGACCTAATCCAAGTCGAGATCGAATTGTTACGCCGGCAGATGCCTGAGGCTGAATCGTTTTTCACCGCCCTGGGTAGTGAGCCGTTCTTCGTCAAGAATCTGGAGAACATCCAGGGTGATGAGCGGGACAAGATCTTTATCAGTATCGGCTATGGGCGTAATGAGTCCGGACGGATTGCCAAAGAGTTTGGCCCGGTTAACCGTGAGGGCGGGCATCGTCGCCTCAATGTACTGATTACACGTGCCAAATTGGCAATGAGGGTGTTTTGTAACTTCAGGGCTGACGAACTGGAGATTGATGCCAGTTCTCCCCTCGGCGTACGGGCTCTGAAGAACTTCCTCAAATTTGCTGAAACGGGCGAGCTTGAAGTCGCTAGGGAGACCGGCAAGGCAGCTGACTCACCGTTTGAGTTGGAGGTCATAGAAGCGCTACGTGAGCGCAACTATGAGGTTGAACCGCAGGTGGGAACTGCCGGGTATTTTATCGACATCGCAATCAAAGATCCTGCCTATCCAGGGCGCTATGTGCTGGCAATCGAGTGCGATGGCGCCGCTTACCATAGCTCGCGTTCAGCTCGGGATCGCGACCGCTTGCGTCAGGGCGTGCTTGAGGGGTTGGGTTGGAACTTCCATCGTATCTGGAGTACCGATTGGTTCCGCAATCCGCAGCAGGAAATAGCCCGTGCTGTAGCTGCTATTGAAGCGGCTTTAGCCAAGATTGCCGAGGGGCGTCATGCCCTCCCTAAAATAGCACCAGAACCGAAGCATGAGATTGTAAGGGGCGCGCCAGCTGCAGAGCCAATGCATAGTTTGAGCAAACCATATGTGAAAGCTCGCCTGACTCCGGTGGCATCGATAACTGAATTGCATCAAAAAAAGCCAGAGCACTTGATGCAGATGGTTAGAACCGTGGTCGAGGTTGAAGCTCCGGTGCATACCAGCGAAGTTACTCGGAGGTTGATGGAGGCCTTCGGTGTGACTCGGGCTGGATCAAGGATCATCACCGCGGTAGAAGAGGCTATTCGTCTTGGCGTGCAGCATAAACTGTTCCACGAGTGTGGTGGCTTTGTGTATTCCGCTGACAATCGACCTTTTCCTATTCGCAGTCGTGCTCACTGGGAGTCGGCCGAGCGTAAATTTGAGTGGGTTGCACCTGAGGAGTTAGATCAAGCGTTGGTGGAAGCGATAACCCTTGGTTTTTCGATGAGCCGCGAAGATGCCATTTCTGGTGCATTAGGCCTCTTGGGCTTTGGACGTGCGACATCGAAGATTGCAGGCATGATTGATGAGAGAATCAGCATCCTTGCCGCTGATGAGAGGCTGGTTGTGATTGATGATGTCGTTACTACTAAAACGGCCTCTTTTTACCATAAATAGGGATGGGTTGATTTATTTTTAACAAAGTCTCGGATGGGGGACGATGAAATTGAAGCTGTCATCATCAACTTGGTTAAGCCGTTGAGTAAATTAAAGAATGCTAACGGGAATTCCTTCAAGGAAAAATGTTCAGGCCTTTATTAAGAACCATCGGCGAGACGTTTCTGAAGAACCGGGGATCGAACGCCGGAGCTCTGATTCGTGATCTTAATACGAAAATTGAGGCTGGGCGAACCGGTTCGGCAATTGGTACAAACATGTTGTATCAGCCATGTAGGTTGGGTTTTTTTTCGTCCTTTGCAATTAACCCAACATTTCCGGCGACACCATTTCCTTACTAAACAAAAACATCCCCCGCTTTTCCATTAATTCCGCTTGCTGAGGATATGGTACATAATTACCTGACCGAATCTATTGGGCAGATGAGTAACTAATAAACCATAATAAAATCTAAAATAATTCCAACTGAACAGGCTTTCTGGCCTGCCATTCAGCCTCGATTTCATCCTTGCCGTCTCTGCAAATCTGGACGACAAATCTGCGTGAGCATTCGCATTCCCAGGCAATCATGTCAAAGCTTTTGCCTTGTTTTCTTAGTTCACGGATTTTTTTTCTTTTGAATCTGCGGTTGTATCTGTCAAGCGTGGGCAGATCCACAGATTCGCCCTGGAGGTAATCAGCAAGCATTTTGGCGGCACCAAGGCCAATGACCAGGGAAATTGGATGATCCGCGCCCATATTTTTTGGGACGTAGAGCCTCCGGCCTCCGAAATGGCCGAGGAAAGCCACAAAATCAGCTTCATCCATTATGCTTTCAAGGTCTTCGAGTTTCATAGATTTGCCTTTATAAAATCCCCCTTGCCCCCTTTATAAGGGAGGTTATGCCTTCTTAGCCTTGCGCTTGGTGTTATACTCAAGGGCAGCCACAATCTTTCTAAGCTGCTGGCAGTCGCACCATTCAAGTCTCTCCACCCCGAACATTTTCTTTGCTATTCCGTGGGCGTAATTCCAGTTCAGCTTGCCATCAGCCAGAAGCGCGCCGATCTTGCCCATCAAAGCTGTTTCCGGTTTCTGGCGGTCATTCTGGCTCTTGACCGACCTTGGCTGATTCTTTGGTTTTTTAAACTCAAAGCCCTTGCTCTCAAGATGAGTGATGATTTCGTTCAGCTTGGCGATGTTGGCATCTTTGGAAGATTTCAGGCCAAATTCCGCCAGCATTTCACGGTATGTGTCGTCATCCATTCCGAGAGCCTTCTTCGCTATGTGGATCTTTGCGAGTTTGGCCCTGCGGATTGCGTCGTTGTTGGTTTTCATGGAATTCCCCGAAATTTTTTGATTAAAACAAGCGCTGCTGCTTTTTTGCCTGCTCTTCGGCAAGCACCTTGCCCATCCGCCTTATAAGCAGATCCGCCTTTTCTGGAGTCATGGAGTCTGGCGATTCGATTTTCACCACATTCATGGCAAACGAAAGCAGATATTCATTGCTCCAGCCAAGCATATTGAGGAGAGATTTGATTTTCTCCCGCTGATCCGGCCAGACGGTTTCGTGCTTGATTACAGAAAGATTCACAAGCCTGTGTTCAAGCTCCCGGAATCCGGTTTCATCCAGCTCTGTGAGTTTATTTACCCCAAGGCCTGAAGCGACTTCATAAACCCGCGCCTGGCTGATTCCCCGCCTTGAAGCGAGAGACCAAATACTATTGAGACTCTTTATTTTATTTGCCATTTCATCCTCCGACTGCTCGTCAGGCCCGATCAACCACGATTCGGGCGACCGCCAAAAGGCGGTTTCGCTTTGGTTACACCGCCGCCATATCAAGGCAGATCGGACTCCATTTGTCGTCCTGGCCTGTCTTCTCGTAAAATCTGAGATAAGACTTGGTATCAGCCACTCGGACGCTTTCACTTATGGCGTCCATTGCCCGTATCCATCTTTCATCATTTATCTTTAGACGTCTTAAGCCAAGGATTCTGCCTGTTGAGATGTTTCCTTCCTTGTCTACCTGGAAGGCATCAGTGATAAGGGCCTTGATCTCGTCGCGGCTGCCTTCTGTCCAGTCCTTGAGGCATTCGTCTATGAGTTCCTTTGCGGCATGGAGCCTTTCGTTGAATACGATCAGCTCCGCCACCTGGATCTGAACCTTGAACTTGCCGTCAAAGCTCACCAGGGTGACATTGCCTTTATTGCCGCCTCTTTTAACTCCGTATTTTTCGGAAGAAAGCTCGCAGAAGGCTATAACATCTCCTCCGGACTGCTTTTTGAACTCGATCATGCTGGCCTTGAGCCCTTTTGCCTTCTCAACCAGCTCGGTTACAAGCGAATCTCTCTCCAGATCCACTTCATCAATAAGGCTTATTGGCACAAGCCTGCCTTTATGGTCTGCCTTGTAGTTTTCTATGCTCATTGCGCCCCTCCTGTTTATATTTTGGCTGCTCGTCAGATTTCAGGAGCCACCCTGAAATGACCGCCCGAAGGCGGTTTCGCTTTATTGTCGGGTTACGAGCAAAGGACGCTCTAACCCGACCTACATTTATCCCTGATACTCCAGCCCCAGATCCACCATTCCACGCTTGGCGTCCCTCATGCTCAAAAGCGCCCGCGCCATGATATTTTGCTTTGTGACCTCATCGTCCGCTCTTACAATCGCGTAAAGATCCATGACCACAGTGTTCAGATCTTCATGAATAGCGTTGATCCGCTTTTTTCTTTCTTTTCTCGCTTTTTTTAAAAAACTCATTTTGCCTCCTTGCAGCTCTTGCAGGCCTTGAAAAGTCTTACTCGCAAAGGATTTGAAGCTGAAAATGGTTGTCTTTTGTTCTCCGCGCATTCAGCCAGATTTATTTCCCCAAGCACCGGGCAGTTTACCTTAAGGCCTCCGAAGACCTCTTTAACCTTTGATAAAACAGAGTTTAAATTTCCGTTATACTTGTCGTTAATCACCAGGCTCACCGTTGCCTTCGAATATCCCAGCCTTCTAGCAACCTCTGCCTGACCAAGATCGGTGGCTTTCTGTGTCAGCAGGCCAATTGCATCGACTTCATTCATGATCGGCCCTCCTGATACATGACCTTTTTAAGATTCGGGTCGTACACCTGCCTTACTTTTTTGACCATTGGAGCTTTCGGGCCTGTGTACATGCTCTGCTTCAGCCTGTATCTGGACATTCCGCCTGTATGTTTTGCGGCCTGGACAAGATGAAGATATCCGGCCTTGTGAAGATGAAAAACATATGATCTGGCATCTTCGGAGTCTACTGGGCTTTCCTCAAGCGACGCGGTCATGGCCAGCTCTTCGGCATCAAATATTTTCAGGATTCGCATGGTGCGCCACATCTGATCTCTTTTTGATCCCTGTGTGATTGAGCTGCCGTCCCTTCTTACCCTCGGAGCTTCGCGGCCTATGTCTTTTACAAGCTCGTAAACGTGAGGCGATTTGTCTGTGACTGTCTTTTTTATATAACCAGCGGTTTCAAATCCGCTGAGATACCAGCGCACACTGCTCAGATCCTCAAGGCTTGTAGCGTTCAGGATGCTGACACTTGTAAATGTCTGCTGATCTCTGATGGCGTTCCACACATTCTGGCGTGTATCCGCAGAGATTCTTTCTGAAGGAATCATATGATCCTCCTTGCAGGAGCCTCACCTGTGTAAAGCTGGCGGTCTCCCCATTCCTTGAGGCCGATTTCTGAAAGTCCGGTTCCCATGGCTTCTTCTTCTATTCTTGAAAGATTCACGCAGATTCGTCTGACAGATCCTTTTGCTGCTTTAGTCACGGCTTCGAGCAGATCATCCTTAACTTTGACCTTGCGGCAGTAGAATGAAGCCAGAAGTTTTGCGTCCTGCATGTCTGCTGGCTGGGTGTATGCCCATTCAAGAATTCTTCCGTGGAAGCGCTCCCATTTTTTCAGTTTCTGGGGCATCATTTCCTCGCCAATCAGAAGAATGGGATCCTTGCTGCCTTCATAAATATCCCTGACTATTTCCACCGCAGACCTGTTAACGATATGATCCATTTCGTCTATGATGAGCGGCCTGCCTGAAAGAGCCAGTTGTTCTGATATCTGCTCTGTAAGTTTGTAAATTGGCCCTGCTGCCGGAATGCCCATCTGGAGCATGATTGCTTCAAGAAGCGCTCTTTTTGTCCAGCTTGATTTGCATTCGACATAATAGGCTCTGTATTTGTTGGCCGCGTAAGATGCGGCCATGCTTTTGCCCATGCCGCTTGGCCCTGAAAAAGAAACCATTCTCGGCAGATGATCCGGGCTGTTCATGGCCCTTTCAAGCGCCTTCATGCACAGGGCCACGTTCCTGAGCGGAGCAGTGGTCTTGACTTGACTCATTTCCTGTGTCACATTGACCTCCAAATTGGTTGGTTGGTTGTTTTTTTAAGGCCCGGTTGTGTTCCAGCACTCCGGGCCTTGCTTTTTATAATCCGCTGGCCATGATCTTTTCGGCATCTTCATCCATCATCCGGCAAGCTCTGTAATCCGCTGTTGACGGGTAATATTCATGGAATCTTGTGAGCCTTTCTGAAAACTTTTCTCCTGCGCTGATCGCTGAATCCAGATGCTTCCAGAATTCCCATTTTTCAAACATGTCATCCGGAATTTCTTCAGACCGAATAGATGTTTCAAGTTTTGGCAGGGCTTGATCTGATGCCATATCTGTCTGAAGCTGCGCCCTCATGTCTTCAATTTCAGGTGAGGATTCTGGGGCAGGAAGCGCATCATTTGCTCTCACGCCTGTTTCGGCCTGGATTTCATCAACCTTTTTCAAGGCTGTTTTCATTCTGCCGATTCCACGCTTTTCAAGTGCCTGCTCGTGCATTGAAACAGGGAAGAAGGCCTTTTTGTTTCGGTTCCATTCAGGAATCGCGATCAGCCTTTCATCATGGTCATAGACCCAGACTTTTGAAGGATCGTGGACGTCATATTCAACAATCACCTGCATTCCGTGGTAATGCTCAAGGCGTTTGTCGAAGTAGATATTGGTGCCGACATTGATTTCTGCCCTGTTGGTTTTCCGCTCGATCCGTGGACGTTTCAGGGAGATATATTCCTCTTCTGAAATCATCTCAGGACGCCAGCCCTGGTCAAGAAACTGCTGCCATCTTTCAGCCGGAGTCATGTGGCGTTTTCTGCCAGACTCGGAATCCGTGATCTTCGGAAGCGTCGAATGATGATGGTAATAATTGTACCAGGTCTGAAACTGAGTCATAAAATCAAGAAAATCAGCCCATGCTATGGTGATGTCGCTCTTGCCTTTTTCCCGGACATCCTTGTCCATGGCCAGGTAAACCGAGCGTTCAACATCCTTGCTCATGCCTTTGCCACGAAAGGTTTCAAGCAGCCTTGCCCAGTTGATCACATTCTTGTTAAATGATTCGATTCCGCCGCGTCCCTGGGGATTTCCCGGCCTGCCTGTTTTGTGAAGAACACCGAGGCGCTCGAAAAGGCCTGTCATATCACTGGTCATTTCCTTGCCTTCGTTTCCGGCTCCGTTGTCTGTGTAAAGAATCGCGGGAATTCCGCCGTAGGGCTTCTTGTCGTTAAGCGTGACCATGTGCCTTACGCAATCGCCCACTGTCTGGGCAGACTCCGCAAGACCCACGCTCCACCCGATGACCATTTTGGTGACGTTGTCCACCGCGAGGCATATTTCTGGAATAAAAGGTCTGCCGTGAAAAGGATGCTGAACCTTTGCCTTGAAGCTGTGGCCGTCCATCTGCACGATATCCATGGGCATGAAGCCGTCGTTGCTTCTGCGTACAAAGCCTTTCTGGGATCTGAGTTCTTTTGGTGATTTGCGGCCACGTTCAATGTCGAGTCTGCTGAAATTTTTCACAAACCTTCGAGCCTGATCATAAGAAGGAATGTTGTCGCAGCCTGTATAAGCCATAAGTTCCAGAACGAAATTGATCGCTGGCTTTGATGGTTTTCTGTAAAGCGTAAGAAATTCTGCTGCCCAGGCAGGAATGGCCACTTCCTTGTTTGGGGATTCAGGGACAATGCCCATGTATCCGTATTTTGCGTAATCCGAGGCCCAGCGTTTGAGGGTGCGTTCGGAGAGGCCTCTTTCGCCATTGCTGCCGGATCTGTTGTTGGCTGAGGCGATAATTTCTGAGAGATAAGCCGGAAGCGTTCCTTGTGTCTGCATGACAAGCAGATCAATAATTCCCTGGCGCTGTGACTTTGGATGGTTCTGGAGAAATTTCACAAAGGTGAGGCGCGCTGTCGCTGTGTCTTTTTGCCAGCCTTTGAGGCTGTGAATCTCTGAGGCTTCCTTATTATAAGGATCAAGGGCAGACGGCATTCTGGGTGAGGGCAACTTCACCTTTGGTGCATGAAGCACGATAATTTCCGCTCCGGCAGAAACCTCTGATTCCTCGACCACCGGCGCAGGTGCCAGGGATTCAAGAAGGCGGTCTGATTCAGCCTTTACCATCGCGTCTTTGATATCAGCTGGAAGGCATTTATAAGGAAAAACCTTCATATTACCGCCACGAACACCCTGAATTTCGCAAGGCCAGTTCTCTTTTGCAGCTCTTGCCAGAATACCCTGACGTGTGCGGCCCAAGAGAATGGCTATTTCCTTTGCGTCATAGCTGGACTTCATGCCGCAACCTCATCAAGGACATGGGTTTCGTCCGGAATGGCCAAGTATTCTTTCGGGCAGCCTTTTCCGATCAGATAATTAAGGACTTTTCGGCTCTCTCTGTTGCCTTTGATAAAGGCGCAGACATTCTGCCTTGGAATCCCAAGCTCCCTGCCTATATCAGCCTGACTGATTCCTTTCAGTACCATCCATGCTTTAATCTGTAGGCTTTCCCGCTTGATCATAATGAATCCTCTATTTTCTTAAGCCTGTTTTTAGCCACCTTTGCCTCCTGGTATGCTTCAGCCCATGATAAGAGTTTATCCTGCTGCTGATTAATTGCCCGGTATCCGAGAGGCCTCATCAAAATGGACAACAACTCCGTGCAGTCACAATCCACGCCTCTGCAAAACACCGGGAAAAGTTTCAGGGGCATTACATGCTCGTCAGCCTGAGGATTAAGCCACTTTTCGAGCAACGACATACTAATCTGAGTCTTTATACCGTGCCTGCGGCAGCTCTCCTCCATACGTTCCAGGATCTGCTCTCTGGAGTATTTGGAAGCCTTGGCCGCCGCGTTCATAGCCAGCTTCAGATCATATGAGATGTTCAGGTTCTGCCCCCTGAATTTCAGTTCCATCTGCACTGTCCGAAAATTCCTTATTTGTTGTCCGAAAAGCGTCAATTCTCTGACGTTGTAACCATGAAAAAAATGTTGTAATTTGTAATTTCCGATTACTTGTTATCTTTATAAGGTAAATCCTAACACTTTTCAAGGAAAAAGCTACTTTAACCTTGCTTAAGCTTAGAAAAAACCTATTTTTGATAGGAACAGCCTTTAAATGCGTGGAAATATTAGATATGGATAGCTTTAAGCTTGAAAATAATGCCGAAGGAACCGCTTTAAGCTTGAATGAATCAAGCGTAAAGGGATTTGAGGGCCTTTTGGATCGATTAAGAGAGGCTTCAAAAGTTAAAAGCGATGTCGAGTTAGCTAAAACCTTGGGGATAAAATATCAGTCGGTTATATCCGCCAGAAAGCGTGGCCAAGTCCCTCCGGGCTGGATTTTTGATATCTCATCTAAGTTTAATATATCTGCCGACTGGCTTTATTATGGCACTGGCCCAAAAGAAAGAGTCGGCACACCGCATGAACCCCAGTCCAACGTGGTCTCATGTGCTGATAATACAGTCATCGACATTGATAATTACTGCTTCGTTCCAATGGTTGAATGCAGGCTGTCGGGCGGTAATGGTGAAGTTGTATATTCGGAAGGGATCAAGGACTATTACGCATTTAGAAGGCGCTTCATCAATTATATAGCGACCAGTCCTAAAAATCTGATATTAATGAGAGTCGCGGGAACATCAATGGAGCCTGAAATAAAGGACGGCGGCACTGTATTGATTGACATGGGTAGAACACACCCTAAAAGCGGCTGCTACTTCGCCCTTGGCTTTGATGATGCACTATCAGTCAAAGAGCTGGATCTGCTGCCAGAAGGCCGCGTGCGAGTAATAAGTAAAAACCGTAAGGATTATCCTCCATACGAAGCTGACCTGAAAAGCATCCGCATAATAGGCCAGGTAATCTGGGGCGACCGAGCATTTCCAATCTAATCTGATGAAGATTTTTATGATGGATTAAATAAAAATGGCACTACTTTTAAAATTCAAAGTAGTGCCAAAGCGCGTGCATATTTTTGCCCAAAATCAAAAAGTGGTGCCAAAGCTCGATTTTATATTGAATCCCGCTAAAACCCAGCAAATCCCGGCACTTCCCACTTGTTTTCAGCTATGTCCTATGGTGCCAAAGCGCTTGCTGCTTCACAATATGTAATTTATTTTAAGATTTCAACGCACCATTTCAAATTTTTAATTGAATAGCAATAAAACTAATGAGGCATAAATTATGGTGAACGCATTTGAATTAAAAAACGGTCTAATGCTTTTTAAGGATATCGCCAACGCAAATGGGACTACAATTCTATCTTTGGCATGGCGCTTTAGTGACATAAAAGATGGGTGGTCGAAAAGAATAGACGGTTTTAAAGAACAAAATAGCAAGTCAATTATGGCAGCCTGTGAGGTTATGCCGTTTGCGCTTTCAAAAATCAGTTGGAATGGAAATAGTATCGCCGTTATAACAGCAATTTCTTCATCAGAAGAAGCTATTAACCCCAAATCTGGTCTATATCAATTAGGATCATCGATTGCAAATAGACTTGGTTGGGCATGGAAGCCTTATGCAATAAAAAAACATGTTCATAAATCCTTGCATACAATAGCGACGGGCAATGATAGAGATAATGAAATTTATAAGAAAATAAGTGGTCGGTTTTGATTGGACAGATTTTCTGAAAATATAAGTGAAAATCCTATCAACAAATCCTTATATAATTTTGACCTCTGTGTCTCATATTTTTAATAAAAGCTTCAAGCGGCGATTGGAATTTCCAGACCTTCAAAATATGTTTTATCAGGCGTATTATTCTTAAAGCTCTGGTGAGGCCTTTTTGTGTTGTAGAACCTCAGATAATCGCCAATTTTGTGTCTCGCTTCTGACATGCTTCCATAGGCCTTCAGATAAA
>NZ_KE384508.1:0-8757 GCF_000426225.1 Desulforegula conservatrix Mb1Pa | reverse complement strand
ATTTCTGAGAGATAAGCCGGAAGCGTTCCTTGTGTCTGCATGACAAGCAGATCAATAATTCCCTGGCGCTGACTTTTTGGGTGATTCTGGAGAAATTTCACAAAGGTCAAGCGCGCTGTCGCTGTGTCTTTCTGCCAGCCTTTGAGGCTGTGAATCTCTGAGCCTTCCTTATTATAAGGAGCATGCATGGATGGCATTCTGGGTGAGGGCAGCTTTACCTTTGGCGCATGAAGAACGATGATTTCCGCTCCGGTAGAAACCTCTGATTCCTCGGCCATCGGCGCAGGAGCCAGGGATTCAAGAAGGCGGTCGGATTCTGATTTGATTATGGCCTCCTTAATATCCGTGGGCAGCTTCGAAGCCTTGTAAAGTTTAACTTTGCCGCCCTGAACAGATTGCTCTTCACAGATCCAGTTTTCTTTGCTGCACCTTCTTTGCAACGTCGAGCGTGCAATCTGAGTTGCGTCAATTATTTCTTTAAGCGAATAAGCCGTTTTCATGCCGCAACCTCTTCAGTTACATGGCTATTATCAGGAATAGCCAGAAACTCCTGTGGGCATCCTTTTTCAATCAGGCAGTTCATGATTCTGCGGCTGTGTCTGTTTCCCTTGATAAAATCGCAGACATTCTGCCTTGGAATCCCAAGCTCCCTGCCTATATCCGCCTGACTGATTCCGTTCAGTACCATCCATGCTTTAATCTGTAGGCTTTCCCGCTTGATCATAATGAACCCTCTATTTTCTTAAGCCTATTTTTAGCCAATTTCGCCTCCTGGTATGCTTCAGCCCAGGACAAGAGTTTATCCTGCTGCTGATCAATTGCCCGGTATCCGAGAGGCCTTATCAAAATGGACAACAACTCCGTACAGTCACAATCCACGGCCCTGCAAAACACTGGAAAAAGCTTCAGCGGCATTACGTACTCGTCAGCCTGAGGATTAATCCATTTTTCGAGCAACGACATACTTATCTGAGTCTTTATGCCGTGCCTGCGGCAGCTCTCCTCCATACGTTCCAGGATCTGCTCTCTGGAGTATTTGGAAGCCTTGGCCGCCGCGTTCATAGCCAGCTTCAGATCATATGAGATGTTCAGGTTCTGCCCCCTGAATTTCAGTTCCATCTGATGCACTGTCCGAAAGTTCCTTATTTGTTGTCCGAAAAGCGTCAATTCTCTGACGTTGTAACTGCACACAAAATGGTGTAACTTGTAATTTCCGGTTACTTGTTATCTTGTATAAAAGAGAATTACACCTTTTCATGTGTGTAGTCAACCTAAAAATGTGGGCATCTTGCAACACAAAGACACTTATACCACATAAAAATATGGTTAATATTATCAAATAGATAGAGTGGGCATCTTTTATGGTGTGGCCACATTGTAAGTGGGCGGCTTTTCTTGTGAAAGATGCCCACCTAAAAAGAGGGGGTCATGCAAACAATTGGAGACCGAATAAGGCACATAAGAGGGGATACATCTCAAGCCACCTTGGCCAAGATATTGGGGATTCATGTAAATACATTGTCACGTTATGAAGGCAATACCGTAAGCCCAGACGCTAAAATAATAGCGGCAATGTGTACCGAATTTGATATCAACCCCGAATGGCTCTTGCTTGGTACTGGCACACAGAAAAAGGTGACTAATGGCGAAGCACAGCAGACCAATATAGTCTCATGTGCCGAAAATACAGCCATCGACATTGATAATTATTGCTTCGTCCCAATGGTAGAGGCTCGGCTTTCGGCAGGAACCGGTGAGCCTGTGTATTCTGAAAATATTAAGGATTATTACG
Source organism: Desulforegula conservatrix Mb1Pa (assembly GCF_000426225.1). Taxonomy (NCBI): domain Bacteria; kingdom Pseudomonadati; phylum Thermodesulfobacteriota; class Desulfobacteria; order Desulfobacterales; family Desulforegulaceae; genus Desulforegula; species Desulforegula conservatrix. The sequence continues at coordinate 6,965 of NZ_KE384508.1, read as the reverse complement.
CATTCAGAAAGCGCTTCATCAATTATATAGCGACAAGCACAAAGAACCTGGTACTGATGAGAGTCTCAGGTACCTCGATGGAGCCTGAAATACTGAACGGTGGGACTGTGCTGATTGATATGGGCAGAAAACATCCTAAAGGCAGCTGTTACTTTGCTCTGGGCTTTGAAGATACTATAATGGTAAAAGAATTGGAGCTGTTGCCAGAAGGCCGTGTAATGATAATCAGCAAAAACCGCAAAGATTATCCTCCCTACGAAGCAAACCTGAAAAGTATCCGCATAATCGGTCAGGTAATTTGGGGTGATCGCCAGTTTCCAATTTAATCTGATGCTGATTTTTCTGATTGATCAAATAAAAAAGGCACTACTTTTCAAATTGAAAGTAGTGCCAAAGCGCGTGCATATTTTTGCCCAAAATCTAAAAGTGGTGCCAAAGCTCGATTCTTCATCGAATCCCGCTAAAACCCAGCAAATCCCGGCACTTCCCACTTGTTTTCAGCTATATCCTATGGTGCCAAAGCGCTTGCTGCTTCACATTGATTCGCCAGATGTCGACGTGAATGCCAGTCTGGTCAATCTGCCTGACAGATATGAGGATGTTGCATCGCTTCTTTCAGATCCTTGTCTTGGAAGGCGTCTTGGAAAAATAAGCAGTCTTGTTGTGTCTGGACGAGGAGGAATTCCTGATGATCCTTACAGTTTCAGGCAGAGCAGGGTATTTAAAGATGATGAATTGGAGTCTTTTTAGAAGATAATGATCTATGTTCTGAATGAAATGCGCATCTAAAAAAGATGCGCATTTCTCATTTTGTAAGAGAACTCTATTGGAAGATGGGAAAAGCAAGCAAAGATTTTTTAATCTGATTAAAATCAAAAAATTTTGCTGCCGTATTTATAAAGCATCCGCTTGATGAAGAAGATGACGCCTTGCCCGGAGAATCCTTGCCTCCTACTTTTGGCTCTTCATAAGCTCCCATTGTATAAATACCGTCCTCTGCCCTGACCTTGTTATCAAGGTCATAGGTAGGGGCATTTTCAGCATTTCCGGTTCCTAAACAAGGTGAGTCCGGAGTAACATGATAATCTCCCCCACCAGTAAATAACGGATCTGAATCAATATTGCCTGTGCCTACGTAGCCGCCTTCTACGTTGCTGTATTTGATTGAGGGATAAGTCTCATCCTTATCGGCTCCAATCTGACCGTTGGCGTTACCCCATATGATCGAGTTTGCTATTTCAGGCCCGACTTCTTCATCGTAGATTCCGCCTATGCCTTCAAACGGATTGTTACCACCTGGGGCAGAGTTTCCTGTAATTGTGCAGCCATAAATACTTGCATTTGATTTTCTTACAGCTATTCCGCCGCCTCTCTGGCCTTCATTTTCTGCAATAAGGCAGCTTTCAATTTTTGATGAGGAGTTTATTTTTACCGAAATACCAGCTCCCCAATAGCTTTTGTTGCGAAGAATGGTGCATCTTTCAATATTTGTTTCAGATTTTCTTATGCATATCCCGCCTCCGTCATAGCCAGGAGGTACTCCGTTTGTTGTTGTGAAGTTGTCTGCCACGTAAAGACCTACAAGCTCCCCCTTACTTTCTTCGGCATGGATAGCACCTCCAGAATAGGCAGAGTTGTTGGTGAAACTACAGTTAATTATCTTGGGGTTGGATGTATTCATGAAGGCTATTCCACCGCCATAGTGCTTTGCTTTGTTTTTATCAAAGCGGCAGTCTTTTATGATAGGATCAGACGTGTTAATTATGATTGCAGCTCCTGCGTAGTCCGTATTATTGTCTGTAAAAACGCAGTTAGAAATAGTAGGAGAACCTTTTTCTTCAGTTGCCTTTGGAGGGGTATATATATCTCCTGGGTTGTATTTCCCGCATCTTATTGCTCCGCCATCCGCCGTATTTGCGTTTTTTATCGTAAATCCCGAAACAACGGACGTCTCGGTTTCATTATGGTAGAAAATAAAAGCCCTGCCGCTTTTCTCACAGTCTATTATGCAGTTTTCAGGGCCACGCTCTGACATTACAGTTATGGCCTTGCCCTGAAAATCGATGTCCTTGTTTTTATCGCCTTTATACTCACCGTCTGCAACTATAACCCTGTCACCGTTTACGGTAGAATCTATTGCAGACTGAATTGTATCGAATTGTGCTGAGCCATCGGCAGCGACTTTCAAATCAGCGGCAAATGCCTGACCTGGCATAATTAGAAGAAAAATGGCATGCAGAAAAAGAGCGGAACGCTTCATGGATCTTAATCCTTATTAATTTCTTAAGTTAAGGAGAGCAGTTTTGAATCTTTGTTTTACTTAAATAACCATGTTTGGGAAAGCAGTTGATTATCCGCAAGAAAATCGCAGACCAAAGAGAAAAAGTCAAGAATCAAAGAATATTTCAGGTTGTATAGAAAGTTTTTTTACCTTTCTGACTTTCTTTAATTTTTACGGAATCGATCAGTTCCTTAATTGAGAGTTTGATCCATCCTTCGGAGTTAAAGCGTGTCACCATGCCTTTGCCAGGATAAAGCCTGTTTTGTATGCTCCTTAATGTGGCTCCAGGCGAGGTTGTTTTTTTTATTATTGAAAGTACATCATTAAGCCTTTTTTTTCTGTGGAAAAGTATTTCCCTTATTCTCTGTTTCGGTCTTATTACGGGACTTCCATGTGCGGGAAGAATGATTTTTAGGTTAGGAAGAGACAGAGTTTCATATAAAGTATTTTCATATTCGGCTAAATCTGAATCGGGTGGCCCAAGCCATGTGATCACCGATCTTAGGATATTGTCCCCTCCAAGAAGTATGCCTTCATTTTCGCAGTAAAGTCCTACGTGATCGCTTGAATGACCTGGCGTATGGAGAAGCTCCCATGTTCTGCCATTTATATATGTTTTATAACCTTGCTCCACAGTCAGATCTGGTTTATCAATGAATTTCATACCCACGGATTTTTCATAGATCAAATTCAGAAATTTTGAACCCCATTTTTCTAAAAGTCCTGCATTGTTATCTATGTCATAATAGTTGCCAATATAAGTTGACCTTGATTTAAGTGCTTTTCCCATTCGATCTGTCAGAAGTATATTTGATCCAGTCATTTTTTTCAGCTCGGTTGCACCTGAAAAATGATCTGCGTGAGAATGACTGGGAAGAATCCATGATAGATTAAAAGGTTTGCCTTTTGATAAAAAGTTTGAGGCTGCAATATCAATATGCCGCTTAACATAATTGACATCAGACTTCAGACCGTATCCTGCATCAAATAGCAGAGCGTTTTCACCCGCTAACAGATAAATGTTTACTGGTGGCTTTAAAGCAGGAAATCTGCTTTTTGTTGTAATGACAAAAATACCTGGTTTGATTTCTTTAAGCATATTTTTTTATGTGGCTCTGTCTAATTCTCAGTTAATAGTGCCTTCGGAGGGTCGCTTTTTGAAAAAAGCACCGCAAAAATTTTATGGTTATAAGTCTTAATTAAGGTGCGCAAGCCCCGAGGTTTGGGCACCTTACGATTTTAAGGACTCGTTGAAGGCTCTAAATCAGATTACTAATCGTTCAGCTGAATATCCTTGCCTTCACGGATACGGTTCATATTTCTGACAGCGCACATTTTTCCGCACATGCTGCAACTGTCTTCGTGTTCAGGGAGAGATGACTCTCTGTAAGCTTTGGGCTTTACTGGATCCATGGCCAGTTCAAACATTTTGTTCCAGTCAAGGGCTGCTCTGGCGCGGCTCATATTATTGTCCCATTCCCGCGCACCAGGGATTTTTTTTGCAATATCACCTGCGTGGGCGGCAATTCTTGACGCTATTATTCCTTCCTTCATATCTTCCAGATCAGGAAGTCTCAGGTGCTCGGCAGGAGTTACATAACAAAGGAAATCTGCTCCATTTGCAGCAGCTATGGCTCCTCCAATGGCGCTGGTTATATGATCGTAACCAGGAGCAACATCTGTGATAAGCGGGCCAAGAACATAAAATGGAGCGCCGTGGCAGAGTCTTTTTTCCATCATCATATTGCCAGCAATTTCGTCAATTGCCATATGCCCCGGGCCTTCTATCATTACCTGAACATTTCTTTTCCAAGCCAGCTTTGTCAGTTCCCCAAGTGTAATCAGCTCTTCCACCTGACAAGCATCTGTCGAGTCGTTTATGCATCCTGGTCTGCATGCGTCACCAAGGCTAAGGGTAACGTCGTATTTTTCACATATGTCAAGCAGACGGTCGTAATGCTCATAAAAAGGATTTTCAGCGTCATTCAGCTGCATCCATGTATAAAGAAGGGATCCACCTCTTGAAACTATGCTTGTGATACGCTCGCTTTTTTTGATTTTTTCAGCTGTTGCCCTGTTCAGGCCAGCATGAATTGTAAGGAAGTCAACTCCGTCTTCCACATGGCGCTCAACAACCTTGAAGAATTCATCCACAGTGATGTCTTTTATGTTCTTATCATAAAAGCCGACCGCATCATAAATTGGTACAGTACCAATCATGGCAGGGGAGATTTCAATGAGCCGCTTCCTGAATTCCCAGGTTTTACCGAAACAGGAAAGATCCATGATTGCCTCTGCTTTCATGGCAAGGGCAAGTCTGACCTTGTCCATTTCCATTTCAATGTCATGACAATCTTTTGAAATGCCCAGATTGACGTTTATCTTTGTGCGAAGTCCTTCGCCCACGCCCTCAGGATCAAGGTTTTTATGGTTTTTATTGGCGGGTATGATGATCTTTCCTTCAGCCATCAGCCCCATGAGACGCTGAACGTCCATTTTTTCTTTTCTTGCTACTGTTTCGATCTCTTTGGTTACGATCCCTTTTCTGGCCGCATCCATCTGGGTGGTATAGCTCATATATTCAATCCTTTGTGACGGTGTTTTTCATTTTTTTTGTAAAATCAGGTGCGTCAGTGTTGATCTTGCACCAATAATTCTAATTTTTGGTAATGCTTTGATTTATTATTTCTCTTAATTCTTCAACCTTTTTGCCGATGTCATCAGCGCCCACAATTTCAGTTACCATTGCGACGCAGCCAGCTCCACGTTTTACCACATCAGCAAGATTATGAGACTTTATGCCGCCTATGGCTACAAACGGAATTTTAATATTAGCCACAACATATTCCAGATAGTCGAAACCGACCGGATCGCATACATCTTTTTTGGTGTATGTCTTGTATATCGGCCCAACGCCTATGTAATCCACACCTGCTTCCACAGCAGCTACAGCCTGTTCAGGGGAATGGGTGGAAAGGCCGATTGCGATGGAATCTCCGACAATTTTTCTTACTTCATGCACAGGGAAATCGTCCTGGCCAATATGGACTCCGTCTGCTTCAACCATAACGGCCAGCTCAATATCATCGTTTACAATGAATTTTGCGCCAAAATCCATGGTCATATGCCGGATTTCCTTACATTCCCTGTATTTCTGAAGAAGAGTCTTGTCTTTTTCCCTGTACTGAACAAGCTTGATGTTCGCTCTGAGCATTTTTTCAACCACATCAATATTGGATCTTCCATTCGAATGATCATGTGCCGTAATGCAGTAGATATCGGTATCAAGGATTGATCTTCGGTTTTCAGAAATAAGCAGCTCCATTATGGCTTTTTCCAGGGTATATGACTCATATCTGCCTGATTCAAATACCTTTGAAACCGTATAATGTCCCACAACCTTGGAATTTTCTTCCAGGCAGCGAAGACCTTCCTGAACCCTTTTGAAATTTCCTATAATAAGATCCCTGATACTGGCTTTATCATCGTTTTTTGAAGCTTGGGAAACTGCAAGGCCAGGATCATTCTGGGAGTCCCTTGAAAGGATTCCGTAATCGAACATTGATGAAGATGCTTTTCTTATGCTGTGCCTGAGATTTCTTAGTGCTGCGGACAGGTCAGGGCGATTAAAGGCAAATCTCATGAGATCTTCGATTACCCTCAACCCTTCTGCTGTTCTGTTCAGGTTTGCGTCTATTATCCTGTATATTTTTTTATTTATCATGATTGCATTCTTTATTGGCTTCCTTGCCGGTTAATGTCCCAATAAAATACATAAGAATAAGATCCGCCTGAATTGCGGCAGCCAGTCCCACCCTTGGAGACATCGGCGGAATAGTTTTGTCTGAAGCAGTTTGTCCATCTCCGACGATATAAAAGTTTTCTTTGATCTTTCTTGCTTTTATTGTGTCAGGAGATCCGTATCCACCTATGCCTGATGCCACAACAAGAAACCGATCAGTATTCATGAAACTTTCAACCAGCATTTTTTTTGATTTTGGATCATCAAATGCCTCAATAATGGCAGAGCAGTCTTCAAAAATCTGTCTGGTATTCCCATATGTCAATCTTTCAGGATAAAGTTTCAGATTAATATCAGGAGCTATGCGCAAAAGGTTTTCCGCCAAAGCATCGACCTTGAATTTCCCGATCTGATCAGGGAAGAAAAACTGACGGTTAAGATTGGACGCCTCAACTCGGTCAAAATCAGCAATCACAAAATTCTTGACCCCGCTTCTGACAAGATGGGCGGCAACATTGGAACCAAGGCCACCTGCTCCTGCAATGCCAATTATGGCGGCGCCGAGTTTTTTTTGAGCCTCTGGTTTCAGATAGCGTTCAAGGCCTTTGTTCAGAGCATCTGAACTATATAAATTGGTTACAGTCATAAATTATTCTGATTACCACTCTGCTTCAGCCATAGAAAGCATGGTTGATGGCATGGGTGGAGTCCTAAGAGCAACATAAATCAGTCTGTGAATCATGGACGGCAGATCATATCGGCGATTGAATCTGTACTGAAATTCTGCCAGGTACCGCGGAACATGCTTGCGATTAATTGCATGATAAGTACCTTTGAGCGCATTTTTTAAGTTACCAAGTATTATATTGACCCATTTGAAGGATGGATGCTCTACAGCTGCTTTACCACCTCCAGTAACATGGGGTTCGTGCTGGAAACCAG
>NZ_AUEY01000184.1 GCF_000426225.1 Desulforegula conservatrix Mb1Pa | reverse complement strand
GATTGGAAATTTAGACTTTTCTTTGAATCGTCGGAGGATGATTTCTTACAGTGGTCTTTTCAAAGAGGCTTATATTGCTTTGAATCAAATAGATGTCGAGGATTCAAATTTAATTTTAATGCCTAGTGAAGAGATTACAGAATGCACTTGTAAAATTTGTCAGTCTGAGCTTGTCCAGGTACATTATCTTTGGGATCAAAAGTTGAAACAACATACAAGACAAGGAATTATAAAAAATGAAAGATAAAGATAAATACAAGGCTTTTTTTGATAGTCTTAATAAGAGCTTATCTAATCTAAATGGTGTTGATGGTTTAGTTCCTTTAACAAGTAGTCTTATTGATGAGCTTGTTGATGAGAAGGCTGAAGATCATAGAAAAAATCTTATTTTTGCTCGGAATCAGGGAGCTTATTTTAATACATTTACACGAGAACTTGTTTTTCCTTTAGGTGTTTATGAGTATTAATACACAGTTTGCGTAAGCAATGTATAAGCGCGCCCTTTCTCTCTTCGTTCGTTGGTTTTTTCAGTTTTATATTTAATAATATGGAATTAAGCAGCGGGGGGAAATCTATGATTAGGAGTACATTATGAAAAAAATTCAGTTCGATATTATTAATGGAATTTATGAAGTAGAAAAATTCGATGATGATGTAGAGCTAATAGATAATTGTTCTATGGCATATTTTGAATTAGATGATGAATCAAGAGGTGCAGGCATCCAAGGTGCAGAAGTGGATGAATATCTTTATTTTTTGATAGCCAGTGAATATGGAATCAAAAATTTGATAATGTTGGCCTAAGTGATAGCGTTGAATGTGTGAGCTGTTTGACCGAGAATGGGCGCGAAGCAGGCCCGTCGGAGGGCAAACAGATGCTGACAAGTTTTATTGGAGTGATTGTTTTAGTGCATCATTTTTTTGTTTTTTTCTTGTCTTGGAAGTCTATACGAAATCGTGTCTTAAAATTTAAATCTCCTCTGTAATAAAAAAAGGGAGGGAGCGGCGGGCGCGG
>NZ_AUEY01000183.1 GCF_000426225.1 Desulforegula conservatrix Mb1Pa | reverse complement strand
TTCCTTTTGCCATTCTTCTGCTCCTTTTTTTTGATGTTCTAATAAAGCAGATTTTCACTTAAATGGCTGTCCAATTTTTCCAGACCAGCTCTAAGTACAGTTCTGCAGTTTCTAGATCACTCGGCAATAAATGAGCCACAGCTTTTCCTTTCTGGGTGTGACATACTTGGTGATCTCAATGGTCTTTGTGTTGACGACCTATCTACAACTGTTCGTCTAAAGATTAAAAGAACTCCAATCCGTGCAACGATAATTAATAAATCAGGAGACTCATTTGTAAAATACGAAATGTTCAAGCGTTTAAATACCGGTGGTGCACTTCTGTCAGCGCAGGAAATAAGAAACTGCTCTTCTAGAATGGTTGAAGGTGGGGATGTTTTTTACGATGCAATACAAGAAATGGCTAAATTTGATCCATTTGTAAAATCAATTTCTAAATTGCCGGATACATTTAAAGAAAAAAGGGCAGATGAAGAGTTGGTCCTACGATTCTTTGCAGTAACCCAGTATAGAGATGGTTTTAAGGGCAACATCGAGGAGTGGCTCGACTCCTTGATGGAAGACACGTTGTTTAAAAGGATTCAATTTGATCTGATAGATAGAAAGAATCACTTTGAAGATGTTTTTAATGTGATTGAAGAAAAACTTAGTGATTCTGCTTTTACAAGATTCAATCCAGAAGGTGAACCCACTGGTCGTCTTGCACCTGCTTACTATGAAGCGGTTGTTGCTACATTTTCAGCTCACCTTGATGATCTCCGGCCACTACCGCCAGCCATTATTAAGGAACGCTTGCAGAATGCATTTAATAGTAAAGAGTTCAGGGCCTCCACTGGTCCAGGAGCAAATACTATCGAGAAGCTTGGACAAAGAATATCAATTGTTTCAAAACACTTGTGTGACGGATGAGACCCATCGATATAATTACAAAGGATCTAGAGTGGCGTGAGAGGGAAATTGCCGCGATGAGACTCCTCATCTATAGGCCTGATTTAACGAACTCTCAAAGGTCCGCCCTTCTTAGGGCTGGATGGGCTATGCTTTATGCGCATTATGAGGGATTTATCAAAAACTGATCAACGACAATTATTTTTCCGTGTCAGCGACAGTTATAATTCCCGATCCAGTTTCCTAATTTAAGGCGCATTTTCCTCACTTTTTTCCT
>NZ_AUEY01000182.1 GCF_000426225.1 Desulforegula conservatrix Mb1Pa | reverse complement strand
ATTCCTTTTGCCATTCTTCTGCTCCTTTTTTTTTGATGTTCTAATAAAGCAGATTTTCACTTAAATGGCTGTCCAATTTTTCCAGACCAGCTCTGGAATCATCTTCAAGAGGTTCAGCAATAGAGCTCTCATATATGTCTTTTTTATAAAAAACGCACTCACTGTCATATTCTATTTCACCAAATCCGAGAGAATTAACATGCACTAAAGAAAACAAATATAGTCTCAAGAAGTAAGTACTCAAATGGCATTCTTGGAAATGTGCTCTCTTAACAATACCATTTTCAAGTAATATTCGATTCTCCTCATTTCCAATGGGCAACATTAAAGGGATTGGAACAATCAGTGCTATAATGAGAGATCCTCGCCATGTACTTATTTCCGCTGGATTAAATCTGTTTGGACTATAAATCCACTCAACTTTATCTTTACCTAAAACATTTATCTTATATGGAGGCCCCCATAAAAGCTTCAGTGTGTATGCATTAAGTTTTGGTTGCGTCCGTCTCCATTGATCTGAAACTATACCATAATCAGTTGAAATTATTGGTTTAGATATCACTTTTTCACACGTTGTCTGTGTACGTGTGCCAACCCACGCGCAGCCATTTAGCATACAGCAGAACATTATCACAACAGCATATGCCGAAAATTTAATGTATAAATGCTGATTCGACATAGATTTCCTTTATTGGAAAAAATATGGCTAACGGTGAGCTAAGCTGCGCCGCCGCTGCTTTGCTGGTGAAATCGGTGCGTGTCGGCGTCAGCTTGGGCGACTTGTTGGAAATTAGGCGCTTACAAGGTAACAGCACCGGCATTAACAAAAAGCTGATGAAGCAATCCCGAAAAGCTTAACCCCGCAACAGCTATAAAACAGACACAGCAATAAAAGCAAAAACTAATGAACCAAGACTGCTTTACCGCAAAACCAGAAACTCCACGCAAAAAAAGGCAAAATCAATAAAGCTGAAACAACTGCAAGTTGAGAAAATGCCAGAAAACTTAAGCCAATATCTGGAAATACAGAGCTAAAAAAGCCAAGTAATTTACCCGAGCGACAAAGCAGAAAAGTCAAAAGCTTTAACCACTTTTATTTGCCAACTGAGCCAGAGCGCGAAAGCTTAAAAAACCTGGCAATACCCCGGAAACAGATTTCCAACGGTGAGCTAAGCCGCGCCGCCGCTGC
>NZ_AUEY01000181.1 GCF_000426225.1 Desulforegula conservatrix Mb1Pa | reverse complement strand
TCAAGTATCTCTATTCCACTTGCTTTTCTTGCCATTGCCGCCTCCATGTCTTTTGCGGCTATTATTGCATACTTGATTTAGAAATGGAATTACTGGTGAAACCGGTGCGTGTCGGCGTCAGCTTGGGCGACTTGTTGTAGCCCACTGAAGCCGATGAAAAGCGACATAGCCAACTTAAAAAAAGCTGCCAATCGATTAAAAAAGCATTGCCAAGCGAAAGCAGCTGGATAAACTATGGTCTTTTGAAACTGCGGCCCGAAGGCGCAAAAGCGCTGGCAACGTTGAATTTAACGAAAACGTCGCCAGTGTGAAAGCTTTTTATGCCGGACACCTGAAAAAATAGAGTTTGCAAAGAGTTACAACGTGGGCATAACCGGCTATATTTAGAGAGTCAGCGTTAATGCATTTGTTATGCAAATATTTTTTATAATCATTCATTTTCAGGTTTTTTTTGTTTGATTGGACAGACCGTTCTCTATGCGCCCTGAAGGACTCTATTATTGATAACACTGCCACAACTATTGTAATGCCAACAAGTACAAAATTTATATTTCTACTCCAGTCTTTAATATCAGATACCCACAACAATATTGCCAAAAATGGAATGCCAGCAAATATTGAATGCTGTGCGATTCTGAATGTTTTAGTACCCAAATTATGAGCCAAAGACTGCCCGCCACCTTTTTTTGAATGCCAGCAATCGGTGCTTAAATTCTCTGATTTATTTTCCAGCGAAGCCATAAACAAAGATAGCTTTCCGATATTTCCATCATGATAACGGAATACCTTGCTGCTAAAAAAACTTAAAAAGGGAATTGCTAACAAAATATGTTTCATATTTCCGGGAGTGGTTGAAAAGGCTACACCAAATAAAGCTATTGAAATAGTTACAGGTAGTATTAAAGCCGCATCTCGAAGTAACATCCTTGTTGATAATTCTTGAGCCGCTGCTAAATACTTAGCATCTTCCGTAAGGTTCATCTTAAAAATCTCCATCACTTTCATATTTAATAAGAATGCTGCCAACCGATTGAGAAAACATTGTCAAGCGAAAGCAGCTGTTTAAACGAATTCTGGCCTTTTTGAAACTGTGACCCGGAGGCCAAAAATGTTGGCAACGCCGAATTTAAGACAACATCGCCAAAGCGAAAGCTTTTTTACCGGAACAAGAATACTTAAATTGCTCGGTGCTACAACGGTGAGCTAAGCTGCGCCGCCGCTGCCTTGCTGGTGAAATCGGTGCGTGTCGGCGTCAGCTTGGGCGACTTGTTAGAACTTTGGAGATTGAA
>NZ_AUEY01000180.1 GCF_000426225.1 Desulforegula conservatrix Mb1Pa | reverse complement strand
GCGGTAATGATGATGGTGTGCAGATTGCGACCGGCTGAAGCTATTATGTCTTTAATACTCATGTTGCCTCCAATTGTGATGAAAAGTTCTAACGGTGAGCTAAGCCGCGCCGCCGCTGCTTTACTGGTAAAATCGGTGCGTGTCGGCGTCGGCTTGGGCGACTTGTTAGGCATTTTACTACATTTATTCTATAGTTCACGTCGAAACTCTTCTCTTTTTATCAGAAAAGTTTTTTTCTTAGGGTCATAAGTAAATACCAATACTGGATGCTGAAGAATATTCAAGTATTCTTCATTAGAGATAAAATTGGGTACTACAGTAGGTGGTATAAGTATAACAGAAATATCTAATTCCCCAGCAAAAGTACGAACGAAATGATACGTCCTCTGCCAAGCTTCACCATCTGGACTCTCAGGAGAAGGCAAATAGCCATTAAGCGGAATACACAACACTTCAATAAGTTCTGCATCAAATGCTTTTAATATTGATAAGTAACGGACATAAGCAGATGTGCCGCGTCCTATACCATGCTCTAATATAATTTCATTGATTCCATCATTATCGATATCACAAGGGAAAAGAACAAATTCTTCGTAAGAAGCTTCAAAAGGGTATACCGTTTTTTCTCCAATGCTAATTAGAAGGTGGTCAGCTGGGAAATTAAACGATTCTCGCTCTGTTATCCAACTTCCATCCTTATTTTTATTGCTAATTAAGCCTGCGCCAATCCGTACATTGTCTTTCGATACTTTGAGTTCAGACAGAGAAGTTGATGTGAGCCATTTACTTTTTAGTGTTCCAGTTTCGTGTAATATCAAGGTTGGGTTATAGTCTGACTTTTGGTTATCAAAACCAATAGTGCTTGAGGCCAATGAGCCAAATACAGGAAATTCCTCAGTTAGCTGAGGCTGGTTAAAAGTGTCACAGGCAAAGAGCATTGATAAGACACAGATATATATCAAAAGAATAATGCGATTCATAATAATATGCCTAACGGTGAGCTAAGCTGCGCCGCGACTGCTTTACTGGAAAAATCGGTGCGTGTTCGGCGTCAGCTTGGGCGACTTGTTGGCACTGCGGTTGAAAAAGCAATGGCTGACTATTAAACAATTTAGGGGCAATAAACGACCTGAAATTACCCTACCAAAACATAAAAACAGAAAACAGCAAAACCCAAATGAGTTACCAGATTACTTTTGCAATTGCTGGAGAAATTCAGAGCTGCAAAATTGCCAAAACCAGAAAGCTGGAAAACTGAAAATCCCAAATGAGTTACCAAGCTGCCTTTGCAAAAGCTGGTGAAAACCTGTCGCTGCATGA
>NZ_AUEY01000179.1 GCF_000426225.1 Desulforegula conservatrix Mb1Pa | reverse complement strand
ATTCCTTTTGCCATTCTTCTGCTCCTTTTTTTTGATGTTCTAATAAAGCAGATTTTCACTTAAATGGCTGTCCAATTTTTCCAGACCAGCTCTGAATTCTTTAAGCAAAATTGTCCCAAAGCAGTAGATACCATTTATGAAAAAGCCTATGATGTTAAAAGTATTTTTTTTGATAATGGGGTAACCCATGATTCAGGTATTGGTAGTCCAGATGGTTATATTAATAGTGGTTTGCTTGAATTTTATGAAATAAGAAATAATAAAGACACTGGCAAACCTTACTTGCGTTATAGATTTGGTGACAAAAAGGGCCGGGAAGTTGATGAATTAGAGAGTCAATACAGTGTAATTCAGCAGGATTTGGCTCAACATCTTCGTGAAGAATTAGCAATACACGGTGCAACAATATTTATTATAGAGAATAAAAGCAAAAAAGTCTTAGCTACAAAGACATATATTCAAAGTCATTCCAGAAATGACACAAATGATAGAAGATGTGGCTCTTATTCAAGATTCCTTTTTGATGTTCTAAATCTAACCAAGCGTTTTCCATCATTTTATGATAAAAAATGATATTAAACTGTAATAATCAAAAGCTATAGTTGCTAACAAGTCGCCCAAGCCGACGCCGACACGCACGGTTTTCACCAGCAAGGCAGCGGCGGCGCGGCTTAGCTCACCGTTATGCGAAGATGATCAAAATGAAATCAAACAACTTTTTAAAAGTTTTTATTACTATACTTGTTTTCTTTAGTTTCTTTTGCAATTCATCTTCATCTGAAGAAAGAGGCTGTGACACAGTAATCTTAAGTCCAACCAATATTGCAAAGTATGATATCAAAATTCATTCAATAGCATCAGATAATTATGGAAATGCTAATTTCAAAATAAATTTCCCTGAATATCAAAATGGCTGTAAATTTAGTTCTATTGAATTAATGAGGCATATTGGTGAGCGTATTACTTTATCTACTGACCTGCCATTAATAAAACGAAATGGTATAATTAGTTGCGAGTATCTTTCTATAACCAAAGATGAACTGCCTTTTTACTGGGTGTATATATTCTATGGTAAAAATAAAGGCTGTACCTGCGTGTCTGCATATGGAGTTCAAAATCTTAAATTATTCTTAAATGAATGATGTTGTAGGACCGCATAACAAGTCGCCCAAGCTGACGCCGACACGCACCGATTTTTTCCAGTAATGCAGCGGCGGCGCAGCTTAGCTCACCGTTATGCTCTACTATCTGTACTCTTATGAATGATGATACAATAATATCTTTAGCATTTGAAAAATCACAACGTGTTAGATATAGAGAGCTTTT
>NZ_AUEY01000178.1 GCF_000426225.1 Desulforegula conservatrix Mb1Pa | reverse complement strand
ACGGGGAAGTAGTTGCTGCCGCCCTGTCCCATGCGGATCGCAAACAGCCCGCACACTGGTACCTGAAGGGGTTGCTACTGCCTGGAGGGCGCAAGAGCGTGGAGCCCATGGCCGCGCGGGTGCACCCGCAGAACGTGCGCTCAGCCCATCAATCGATGCACCATCTGGTGGCCGATGCCGACTGGAGCGATCAAGCGCTGCTGGCGGCGGTGGCGGCACAGGTGCTGCCGACCCTGAGCAGGAAGAGCGCAGCGTGTCACTGGATCGTGGACGACACGGGATTTTCAAAGAAGGGGGTGCATTCGGTCGGTGTTGCACGCCAGTACTGCGGCCGCCTTGGCAAGACGGACAATTGCCAGGTTGCCGTGAGTTTGTCGATCGCCAACGAACACGGCAGCCTGCCAGTGGGCTATCGGCTGTATCTTCCCGAGCAGTGGGCTCAGGACACTGTGCGGCGCAAGAAGGCAGGCGTTCCGGATCAGATCGACAGCGCGCTGGCGACAGGGATTGCGGCAGGCGTCGTGCTAGCCGATGCGGCCTACGGCACCGAGACCCACTGGCGAGACCAGCTCAGCGAACGCGGCCTGCTGTACATGGTTGGCGTCCGCAGCAACACGAAGGTCTGGTGGGGATCGCACCAACCTGCGCCCATGCCGCCAGCCAGCCCTAAGGGCGGTCGGCCCCGCACACGACCGATGCGCGATAGCGCACATGCGCCGATCTCGGTACATGAAGTCGCGCAGAGCTTGCCCGCAAGGACGTATCGGCAGGTCAGCTGGCGCCAGGGCAGCGACGCAACGCTCAGTTCGCGGTTCGCGGCGGTGCGGGTTCGTGCCGCACACAATCGCCAGGCACATGACGAGCAGTGGCTGCTGATCGAGTGGCCGCCGGGAGAGTCCGAGCCCCGCCACTACTGGTTCTCGACGCGACCAAAGCAAACGCCGGTCAAGACACTGGTTGCCACGGCACAAGGCCGATGGCGGATTGAACGCGATTATCAGGAGCTGAAGTCGGAGTTGGGCCTGCATCACTATGAAGGGCGCAACTGGCGTGGTTTTCACCATCACGCCAGTCTGTGCATCGCCGCATACGGGTTCTTGATGCGCGAGCGCCTGCGCAGTAAAAAAAACTCCGTCGCATTCAAGATGCCTGCAGTATCCAAAAGCGTCCGCCCGCGCGGGTCTGGCCCCAATGCAACGTCACCATCCCAACTCGATTGCCACGCTGGCCTTCGGACTGGCTAGGCT
>NZ_AUEY01000177.1 GCF_000426225.1 Desulforegula conservatrix Mb1Pa | reverse complement strand
GCGCCCTTGCGATTCGGATTGATTTCCCCTCGGACGGGGCATCTCTGCTTTCTTTCAAACAGACGGGGGCACGGCTTTGCCGGGCAAACAAATAAAAAACGCCCGGCCATAGTCCGGGCGTTTTGCTCTATATTGTTAATCTGACGCTTACAAAATAGATGGAACACAAAAAGTCAAAAAAGATATCAGCGTCATGCAGGACTTAGTCAGGCATCAGTGTATTTCAGGATATTTCTGGATTCCGGTTTACACAGGGACAGGCCCCGCCTGAATAACGGAAATCGGGCTTTTTGCCATCTTTTCAAAATAAATCATACGACAGATAATCAGAATAACCCAGAAATCGCTCTTATGAGCCCTTCTTCAATCATGGGCTGGGCTTCCTCGAAAGTAAGATTCACCTGATTTGCAGTGGTAGCCAGCCTTGACTGGTATTTCTTCCTATTGACAGTTGTCTCGCTTGTCTGGGTTGTGCTTGATTCGGCTCCGGTTTCAAGCTCAGCCTGACTATCCTGCTCCACCTTTTCCTTTGTTTTTTCTGATATCTGAATGTCTGTAATTATTGAATAAGTAACATCCTTTACGAATGAACCAGAAAGCATTTCAGCCGCTCCGCCTATAAGTCCGCCAACTGCCGCCCCAGTAAGTATACTGCTGTTACTTGCACCTGATGCGGCCGCACCAACAGCTGCGCCAGCCAGGGCCCCTCCAAAACCTGCCGTAACAGACTGCTCAAGGGCTGTCTGATCAGCCTGCCCGACGAAGAGAATATTAGCCTGCATAAGATAAAAAGCTGATTTTGCGTCCTTGGTGATCTTGTAACCTTTGCCTTCAAGATTGCTGAGAACAAACGGAGTTATATCAATATCCTTTGCCGACGTGTTTCTGATATCCAGATAAATACTCTTTTCAGCCATATTATCAACATCGAGGAAAATTGTTGCAGACATTCTGTTTTCAACCTTCAGATCCTTTTTTGACAAGGCAACCTGGGTGGCTGCACATCCTGAAAAAAGAATCATGGCTGACAGTATTACAATAACCTTCTTCATTTACGCTCCTTAAAGACAATGCACTTATGATCTTGCCAATCGTCCGGTAAACACTATGATTTACAGAACATATGCTTATATAATATTGCGTGACTCTGGAAAAGATGAAAATGGATAGCGTAGTATCAAAACATTTTATATCAAAAACATGGCCGAAAACCTGACCAAAATCTTCAATTGATTTTTCAGCCCAGGTATTATATTTGTATATACAAGCAATAGTCACCGACCACCGGCAAAGCCGGTGGCATGGGATTCTGAACCGCTCAAAGCGGTAAAAAATGGGGATCACCTAAAGGTGATTAATCAAACAGT
>NZ_AUEY01000176.1 GCF_000426225.1 Desulforegula conservatrix Mb1Pa | reverse complement strand
TTTATTATTTCTGTCAGCCTGTTCAGCATTGTATCCAGGGCAATCATAAGTTTGTCCTGGTTGGATCTTTTTTGTATGTCGATGGTCAGATCCCCATTTGCAATGGCTTCGGCCACAGAAGTGATTTCGTTATTTGCGTCAATCAGAACATTGATATTGTTTTTTATTTCTTTGAAGTCGCCGTTGTAGTTGTCTGTAATCTTTGGAGGAATATCGCCCTTGCTGATACGGTCAACATATTCGGCTGAAACATTGAGCGGTCCGATAACTGCATCGAGGGTGCTGTTAACGCCTTCTATTATTCTGCGGAAATCGCCCTGATGCTTGGTGGCGTCTGCTCGAGTTGCAAGTTTGCCTTCAACCGCTGCTTTGGAGAGTGTCGTTGCATCTTCAATTACTTTCTGAATGGCCGTAACCATTTTTGACATAGCTTTCTGAAGCATCCCCGGTTCATCATTTGCTGTTGTATCAAATTCAATATCCGTGTCTCCGGAGGCAATCTTCTCTGCTGCTTTCATGCATGCAAGTACCGGCGCGGTTATTGATTTTGCAATGCCAATGGCCGTAAAAAGAGCAGCAATAAGGCCTATGCCCATGGTAATTATAATCCATGTTTTGACAGATTTCCCCATGTTATTAGCAGCTACATCCATATCTTCCGTGGTTTTATTATTGATTTCAATAATTTTACCAAACAGTTCCTCAACAGATCTGAAAGCTATCGAGTTCTTTTTTAAAACCTGTTCACTCATTTGTTCATATAGTTTAGGGTCTTTGGATTCACGATACTGCTCGCTTATTGAAACAAAGGTTTCCATGCCTTTTTTCCATTCAGCCCATGCAGGGGTAAACTGCTTGAGGATTTGTATTTCTTCAGGTGTATGAGGCAAAGGTTCATAAATAAGCCAGCCTTTTTCGGCTTTTCCAAATTCATCTTTTATGTGTTTGTATTCTCTTTGTATTCGATCTTTGTCCAGGTCAAGGTAAAGAAGAGTTCTTTCTGCTGCTTTTACAGCAGTTTGAGCTTGTTCCATCATCCCTAAAGCCTTCATGCTTGGCATTCTTATTCGAGATATTTCGTCTATTTTATGATTAAGCTCAACTGCGCCAATGAATCCAACGACTCCAATAATCATGGCAATGGAGCAAACCATCAGAAAACCCGCCGTTAATTTTTTCGCAATTTTTAGATTTTTGAACCATTTCATAATCCCATCCCTTTTCAGATATACTCATCAATGTCACAGCTTGAACATTTGAAATGAGTCAGGCCGTTTGAATGGCAAGAATGTTGTTGCATCATTACAGGAAAACCCTTTTGAAAAAGGGTTTTCCAGACCTTTCCCAAAACTTTTATGGTTTTTTTATTACGAGTTGAGAACATATGTTTTTAAAGCAAAAG
>NZ_AUEY01000175.1 GCF_000426225.1 Desulforegula conservatrix Mb1Pa | reverse complement strand
CTTTTCTTCCATACATCATCCTCCCAAAATATTTTTTGAGAAAATCTGCCATATATCATTTCTCTTGAATAGAAGTGGTTGGCTGGATGCTTACCGTTGTGGCGTATTCGTTGAGTATAGGTGCAGCCATGGAATTTTATACAATTGGATACGAAGGTTTAAGCCAGCAGGAGTTCAGCGCGTGGTTAAACAGGTACGGAATAACCATGGTGATAGATGTAAGGCAGATTCCTTTCAGCAGAAAAAAGGGTTTTTCAAAAAACGGACTGTCTGATTTTCTTACTGAAAAGAAAATAGGTTACCAGAGCATAAATCAGCTCGGCACGCCAAAGCCAATAAGGGATAATCTAAAAAAAACAGGGGATTATTCTCTTTTTTTCAAAGAGTATAATAAATATCTCAGCTCTGTTTCGGAAGAAACGGACAAACTTCTTGATTATATCCATCAGGGGGAAAAAATAGCTCTTTTATGCTTTGAAAAAGACCCGGCACAGTGCCACAGAAGCGCAATAGCGAACGAAATTATGAGAAGGAAAGAATGGCTTCAAGTGAAGCATATTTAAAGATAAGTTTTAATATAGCTCAATTTAAAAAAAATCATGCAACCCACTGCAATCGTCTTTTTTGTCGAGCAGTGTCTTCACTGAATAAGTAGCTGTCAATCTCTTCCTTAAGAAGAGTATGCATATGTTTTGAATATGGAAGCCTATAACGTGGACGAAAATGCCATATAACTTCACCATCAAATTTTATACTTAACAATCCTATGTTTGATTTCTTAAATTCATCTAATTGGGATAGTGCTCTATGGACATATTCATTATCAAGCACAACAAAAGAATACTCAGCGAATGAAGCGTAGCGGTAAGCTTGCATTAAGGCTCGCTGCCAATGTTTTCTCTTCATTTCAAATGCAAATGTCCGTTGAATGCGTCGACCACGTGCATCATTCTTCCAAAAAATAGATAAGTGGTCAGGAACCCCAAAAAGCCCCTTAAATTCACGTGCTTCCCATGAGAACCAATCAGAATATGCATATTGTGATCGGATACATGACTGCGCCGAAAAAATCTTGGACATATCGCTTTCTCTGTCAAAAGAAAGCTTATTTAACGAGTGATGTCTCGTTTCCAAAGATTGATTACTGTGATCCATGTTGAAAGATGCTCTCCGCCGCCATTATTAGGAAAAACTATACCTGAATCTCTAAGAAAATTGAACTCATTAATGGCCTTGTTGCATTCAGAAATTACATTGTCAAGCAAAGAGTCGGGATCAGACGCTGATAGTCTTTTAAATTGTTTATAGAATGATTTAAAATAATGTTTATATGGCTCATTTTTTGTAAAATGCCAGTTATAAGATGGTTCAAACATTTTTTTGATTACCATTTTTACTCCGCCATGCTTATCTTAAGGCATGTGAAAGATTATCCAGATATGATGGAGGTGTAGCATGGCAAAAAATAT
>NZ_AUEY01000174.1 GCF_000426225.1 Desulforegula conservatrix Mb1Pa | reverse complement strand
ATAAGGATGAACAAGAGCCGTGTACGAGGCCCGTACGCACGGTTCTGTGAGAGGGATGAAGCAGACTTGATCAGCTGCTTCACCCTACTCGATTTACTTTTCTTGCTAATAAATATGAAATGATAAAATTGAGTATTGTAGGGAATAAAGCTACAAACATAGTCATTGTTATCAATAAAAATATATGAATTATGGAATAGATAGCTGCAAATAATAGATTCATATTTAACCCTGCTGGTGTTGGCCAAGCAATAATTAAAAAGTTTTTTGCGAAGCTTTTTTACAAAAAAGCGACCTTCCGTCCAAGCATTTCTGATTTTTGAAATATTGACCTATTTTGCATAAATCATAACTCCAAATTCTTGATTATTTCAAAACTTCAACCACGCCAGAAATCTGTCTCTGAATGATTCGAAAAACATTATGGATATGATGAAAAAGTCTATTTTTTTTCTTTTCCAGGCGATTCTCAGCATTGACAGCGCAATATTGGGCGGAACTATGGGTTGATTTTCGGAAGGTTTGCGTACAAGTTTAAGGGCTCCAAACGGACAGGTCGTGACACAGAGACCGCACCCAATGCATCTTTTTCTGCTGAGAGAGATTCCTGTTTCATTTTTTGTGAAAGCATCCATCTGGCATCTCTTTAGGCAGATTCCACAGTCAGTGCATTTGCTTTTGTCAAGAACGGCATAAAAAGGAGTTGCGGATATTTCCCCTGGATTGGGGAATTTTTTAATACTTCTGAGCAGAGCGCAGCAGCATCCGCAGCAACAGCATATCCAGCTTATATCTTTGTCATTGCTGGGCTGAAGAACAAGACCGGCCTTGTCAGCCTGCTCTAAAAGCGATAGAACTTCCTCAAGTGAGGCATTTCTTCCTGATCCGGTCAATCTGTAATAATCTTCGGGGCCGCCAAAGGAAATGCATGTTTCCATAGGCTTTTTGCATGGATGGCCGTGAATCGCCATTTCCCTTCTGCATATGCATGGAGCAATAACAAATGTCGATTTTGCCCGCACAAGCTTTTCCGCGTCCTCATATGTCATTACCTTCAGTTCCTGATCAACGCTTTTATTGATAGGAATGACCCTCAACTGCGGAGTTTTTTTCCATTGCCCGTCATTAATCAGATAGGGAATGTAAAGATCCATTTCCCTGACAAGCTCTGGAGTAAGGCGATTTACCTGAAGCTCCCATATTCCCACAATATACTGTAAAGCCATATACTTCGGAGGCTTTGAGCCTGTCTTTGTTCTATAAATGATACCCTTGTGCGCCATTTTTTCAAGCATCCAGGACGCGTGTTTTAACGTGATACCGGCTCTGAAAGCCACGGTTTTTGCTTCTTCTGAAATGAGTGTCAGATAAAGGGCAAGTAATTCCATTTCTAAATCAAGTATGCAATAATAGCCGCAAAAGACATGGAGGCGGCAATGGCAAGAAAAGCAAGTGGAATAGAGATACTTGAT
>NZ_AUEY01000173.1 GCF_000426225.1 Desulforegula conservatrix Mb1Pa | reverse complement strand
AGCGCTTACACCTTGTATTTATACTATAGAAATAACGCGGGGGTTGGGAAAGTGCCTTAAACCCATGACTGGTGAGGTTTTGAGGCTGTTTTTAAAGGTCAATGGAATGATACTTTTTCGTTGCTTTTTATTAGAAAGTATTTTAAAAAAATATTTTATATGATTTTATCATTTATTTAATTTTTTACATAAGAAAGAAATAGCTTTGCTTATGTCTCCATAAATGGAGTTTTTATGAAAACGAAAAAAGATAATAAGCTTAAAAAGACTGTATCTATTGTTTTTGAAGTTGAGAAACTAAATAAAATAGAGGCAATGGCAGATAAATATGGCGTTCCTCGTAGTCAATTTATTCGTAACATGATTGATATTGGATTTGATCAAGCAGTATTACTTGAAGGTGTTGGGGTTCTTCCTGTTGTTAATTTTGGAATAAACCTTTTTGATAAGTTTAAAAAGGCCATTAAGGATGGTTCTGTGGATATACAGGGAGATAAAGCAATTTTTCCTATAAAATAAAAAAGGCTCCAAAGGTGCTACCAACACCCGGAGCCTTATGAGAGGCCGAAACCCTCAAAGCATTCGCCATGCTCCTTCAAATGTAAAACATTGAAATTGAGTGGTCAAGCCGAAAGGCTATCATGTCTGATTTGTTGGTTGATCTGTCATCCTCTGGCAGACCTCGACCGTGGAAAAAACATAAAGTTTCAAATGAAAAGTTATCCAGCATTTATAATGTTTTGAAGGTATGTGATCGAGATAGAGCTGATTTGTATCGTCTTCGGTCTAATCTTTTGAATAAGTGTGGAACTAAACTTGAGTTTGAAGAGTGTCCACAAGGTCACTTGAAGCGTTTAAAACGTGCTTATTTTTGTAAGCAGAGATTATGTTCAATGTGTTCTTGGCGTAGGTCTCTTTTTGTGTATCATCAGTTTTTGATGGTTGCTCATGAAGTTCTTAAAAAATATCCTGATTATCAATTCGTTTTTATTACTTTGACCATTAAAAATTGTTCTTCTGAAAGATTATCTGAAGAGATTACACATTTAATAAAGTCTTTTGATAGATTGAAATCATATAAGCGTTTTCAAGCTATTAAGGGGATTTTTCGTACAAATGAAGTTACATATAATCCACTTAATAGAGATTATCATCCACATATACATGCCATAGGTGTTGTTCCTTCTTCTTATTTCAAAGGTGGCGTATATGTTAGTCAAGAAGAGTTGATTCAATTATGGAAAAAGGCTCTTCAAGTTGATTATGATCCTAACGTTGATATTCGGAAGGTTCGTAATAAACATTCAAATATTCCTACCATTAATGAATCCTTGATTGATCTTGATTATTCTCTTGATGAATCCCTTGCTGGTGCTGCTGCCGAAGTGGCCAAGTATTCTGTAAAAGTTCAGGATATAATTGATCCAAAACCTAAAAAAGAAGATTCGCCTGAAATGGTTAAGGCTCGTGTTTCTATGGCTGG
>NZ_AUEY01000172.1 GCF_000426225.1 Desulforegula conservatrix Mb1Pa | reverse complement strand
AATCGACATATTTTTGACAGGCAATCAGACGGGCTTTTTTTATTCAATTCATGCGGCAGTGGTGCCAAAGCAGACGCAAAATGGTGCCAAAGCGCCCGCCGCTTTACACAACAATCATGCTTTGAATTGTGGGGACAATGTGGGGACAGGATATTGATATTGTATTCTATCTGCCCCCACTATTGATATAAACAAGCCATAACCCACTGAAATATTTGGTACCTGGAACCGGAATCGAACCGGTACAGCCTTGCAGCCGAGGGATTTTAAGTCCATTATCTATATGTTTATATATATAATAATATAAATAAGTTATAATTATTATTTCTAATAATCCCAACATCATTCCCAACAAGGCTAAAAGATATGATATCCTTTTAAATTTCCCAAGTGAATGTCATCTTTGTGTGCTTTCCTTTCGTCCTGTGACAATATTTCTTTGCTCTGCAAGACCTTTAACCATCATTCCAGTTCAAACTTTTTTACATGCGGATCAATCCTAAGCCAAAGCTTTTTTTGCCAGGCCCCGGTTAAAGGGCTTGGTCTACCGTTCAATCCTGCGCTCAAACTTCTCAAGATCAGACTTGTAGTAGAAAACTTTTTTAACTCCCACCTTTATATATGTAGGGCCTGTCATTTCTTGCCTCCATTTAGTTAAAGCTCTCGGAGTAACGCGTAAAAATTCAGCAGCCTCTTTAGTGGTTAATTTTCTTTTTTCATCTTTTCGAGCCTCTACTATCTGGTCGATTATTTGTTTTCTATTATTCTTATCACCCATTTATCACCTCGTTTATATGGCCGGGTTTGCTTATCTCTGTTGATTGTCTGTAAAGCCTACTGATTTTTCTTGCGGCTGATAAAAACAGTAAATACTCATGCTCGTTGAATCTGTGATCATGGCACTTGGAATGGCATCCTATGCAGAGAGTCATGAGATTACCGAGTTCATCGCCGCCACCTTCGAGGCCGCCTTTTGATTTAATATGGTGCGGAGTTAGATTTGAACGCGCTCCACATACGCAACATCTGTTGCCGTCACGGTCTTTCATCCTGATTACCTGGGTTGTCCATGCCTGGCCTTCCAGATAAAAGATGTCCGGTTTTCTGCTCCCTGAATAAGCTACGCCGGAATTGGTCACAGCATAGCTATCAAGCGGAGCAAAAACATTTAAATAACGATATCGTTCTGGAGGAGGGATAGCACCTCCTGAAATTCTTGTAAAAAGATCACAGCATCTTTCGATATGATTTATAAAATCCTTTTCAGATATTTCCCCGGACGCTATTGACTCGATGCCTGAGTAGTCTTTTAGGATCTCATGCATCTCGGCTTTGGTTATCCGTCCCGAATCCCAGAACCAGGCCCACCATTCGACGACCACTCCCCAGTAATATCCCCTTGCCTCATCAGATATCCGCATGGGAGACCATTCTTTAATTTGATTACCACTCTGCCTCAGCAATAGAAAGCATGGTTGATGGCATGGGCGGAGTCCTAAGAGCAACATAAAT
>NZ_AUEY01000171.1 GCF_000426225.1 Desulforegula conservatrix Mb1Pa | reverse complement strand
ATTCCTTTTGCCATTCTTCTGCTCCTTTTTTTTGATGTTCTAATAAAGCAGATTTTCACTTAAATGGCTGTCCAATTTTTCCAGACCAGCTCTCAAGATCGGCTGCCTGATTGTTCAGCTCTTCAGCTTTATCCCAGTGGGGTTTTGCTTTTGCCTCAGCCTCAAGCTTGCGGGATTTAAAATCCACCTTCCAGGCATATTCACTTTCCACACGGCCTGCAAAGCCGTTTGATTCTTTTCCCCACCACTCTTTTTCAGCCTGAAACTCTTCGAGGGTAATTGGCTTGGTTTTGGAATAGCTCTTATATCCAGCCGGATATGGATGCTCGTAGTACCAGATGGTGTCTGTGGGTTTTCCTTTGGTAAAAAAAAGCAGATTGGTTTTAATGCCGGTGTATGGTGCAAAAACGCCATTGGGAAGACGGATAATAGTATGGAGGTTGCATTTTTCCAGCAAAAGCTGCTTTACCTTTGCCTTTACTCCTTCACCAAAGAGATTGCCATCAGGAAGAACTATGGCCCCGCGTCCGCCATCTTTCAGCAGTTTATTTACAATAAGGGTGAGAAACATGTCTGAGGTTTCCCGGGTACGCAGATCGGATGGGAAATCAGCTCCAACTCCATCTTCTTCCATTCCGCCAAAGGGAGGATTGGTGATAACGCAGTCCACTTTTTCATTTCTTGACCAGTCGTTCCAGGCTTTTGCCAGGGTATTTTTGTGTTCTATCTGGGATGGTACATCAATGCCGTGGAGCATCATATTGGTGGTACAGAGCAGGTGGGGCAACTGTTTTTTTTCAATACCGTGAATACAGGATTCAATGGCCTTTTTATCTTCGGCGCTTGGTTTTGTGTCAATCTGAGTGTTGAAGTGATCAATGGTTGCGGTGAGGAATCCGCCGGTACCGCAGGCAGGGTCAAGCACTGTTTCACGCTTTTCAAGAACAGGATTAACCATCTGCACCATAAAATGCGTTACGGCGCGGGGAGTATAGAACTCACCTGCATTGCCCGCACTTCTCAGGTCATTGAGGATTTTTTCATAAACATCCCCAAGGTTCGACCTGGTTTTAAAGTCGTGAAAGTCGATGGCTTCGTCCAGTTTTTCTATAACGCCCAGCATCAAAGTTCCGGACTTCATATAGTTGTTTGAGTCCACAAAGACTTCACGAACAACTTTTGCCTTTGCCCTGCTTTTATCATCATCGATCGTGTCGAGGGAAATTTCTCTTAGGCCCGGGAAAACTTTTTCATTTACATGGGCAATAAGGTCACTGGCGGCAATCTGCGGAGCCAGTTTTCCATCAGAGCTGGGGAGATATTTTGCCCAACTTCTCCAGCGGCACTCTTCTGGCAGGGGAGATTCATAAATTCCCCCGCGATCCTCAAAATCGCCTTCCCATTCCTCTTCACGCTGGTCAAACACTTTAAGAAAAAGCATCCAGGTCAACTGGCCTATCCGCTGTGCATCCCCATCGACACCAGAGCTGGTCTGGAAAAATTGGACAGCCATTTAAGTGAAAATCTGCTTTATTAGAACATCAAAAAAAAGGAGCAGAAGAATGGCAAAAGGAAT
>NZ_AUEY01000170.1 GCF_000426225.1 Desulforegula conservatrix Mb1Pa | reverse complement strand
TTTGATTAATCACCTTTAGGTGATCCCCATTTTTTACCGCTTTGAGCGGTTCAGAATTCCATGCCACCGGCTTTGCCGGTGGTCGGTGACTAAAAAGCTATAATATCAAAGCTTTATTTGTTTTTGAATTTTTAGCAACTTTTTTAGCAACAGGCCTGATGGGGTTAAGAAATGTCTACCGGGAAAGATATCAAATCTAAAAAATTCAACGGGCTCTATTATCGGGAGTTATCAGACGGAGACCGCACTTATTATGCTCTGGTTACTATCGCCGGGAAGAGCCAGCGCTTTTGCCTGGGAAAACACTCAGAAGGCGTCAACCTGGTCTCAGCCAATCAAGCAAGGATAGATATCATTAACAAGGCAAGATATGGCGAAGAGGCCTTAAGCACTCTTCCGTTAACGCTGGCGAAGAAGAAAAAGAAGAAGATCATTTCTTTTGCTGATGTCGCTGGGCAGTATATTGACGCAAGAGTATTATCAGACGCAACAAAAGCCGAGTACTCTTCAATTCTAAAATTTATGGAAAAGATGGGGATTAAGTCAAAGGATCTCCATGCAATAACACAGAGCGACGTTAATTCCATTCAAAATAACTTGCTCAATGAAAAAAGGTCGTCATCTACGATTAATAAATATATTGGCTTTATAAAGTCCGTGTTTAACTATGGAATAAGACAAGGAATTATTAAGTCTACCAATCCCGCCAACGCATCCAAGCCGCTCAAAGAAAACAACGAAAGGCAAAGATATCTGTCAAAGGATGAAGTAGGCATACTAATTGATAGCGTCCGGAAAGACCAAAACCTTTTGCTTTTCTGTCTGTTGGGCTTGCAAACAGGCGCAAGGTTAGAATCAATCCTTCATATCCAGGTTAAAGACTTAGACTTTGAAAACGACACAATAACGCTCCATAACATCAAATCCAAGAAAACTTACAAAGGCTTTTTCTCAGGCGAGCTTAAACTGATCCTTAATGACCAGTTTAAAGGCTGCAATAACCCCAACGACTTCATCATAACCTTTAATGGGCAGCAGACGACAGCAAGGCAGATTCAATGCAGACTCAAGCCTATCCTTGACAGGCTGTTTAATCAGGGCCTTGATTCTAAAGACAGCAAAAACAGGGTTGTTATTCACACTTTAAGACACACAATTGCAAGCCACCTTGCTATTCAGGGAACACCGATCCATGAGATAAAAAAAGTCATGGATCATTCAAGCATTACGGAGACGATGAGATATGCAAAGCTTGCACCAGATAGTGGGAAAGAGAGCGTCCGAAAGCTATGGGAAGGGCTGTAATGCCTTTTTTATAAGACGCTCCACCATAAAACTAACTATAATAACAGCACATCATAAAAATCAGAAAAAAACTGTTGTGAAAAGGAGAAATGAATTATATTTTATCGGCTATAGAGTGGAGCAGGCGCTTACACGCTATATCTTGTGTTCTTTGAAAATCAATGGAGGTTAAATTAATGAGGAAGTGACAAATTCATCGTTCAGATTGATCAACGACAATTATTTTTCCGTGTCAGCGACAGTTATAATTCCCGATCCAGTTTCCTAATTTAAGGCGCATTTTCCTCACTTTTTTCC
>NZ_AUEY01000169.1 GCF_000426225.1 Desulforegula conservatrix Mb1Pa | reverse complement strand
ATTTTTTGCCATGCTACACCTCCATCATATCTGGATAATCTTTCACATGCCTTAAGATAAGCATGGCGGAGTAAAAATGGTAATCAAAAAAGTTTATGGCTTTTTCCGGTTAATAGCTCGTAGTTTAGTTTTTGACTTTTCAGGGAGTTTCTCCAGTCGTGCAGCGGTTGGCTTGCTCCAGGTGTTGTAGTGACAGGTTTTCACCAGCTTTTGTAAAGGCAACTTGGTAACTCATTTTGGCTTTGCTGTTTTCCAGCTTTCTGGTTTTGGCAATTTTGCAGCTCTGAATCTTTCCAGTTTCAGCAACGGCAGCCATTCTCCAGGTTTTGAAAAGTTTGGTTTTCTCCAGCAATTGCAAAAGTAGTCTGATAGCTCGTTGGGGTTTTTCGTTTTTTATGTTTTTGGTAGGTTTAGTTTCAGGTCATCTTAGGCCTGACTTTGTTTAATAAATTCGGGTGATAAGCAGCGGTCTGAAAGTTAACAAGTCGCCCAAGCTGACGCCGACACGCACCGATTTTTCCAGTAAAGCATCGGCGGCGCAGCTTAGCTCACCGTTAGCTCTAAATATTATGCTTATTTATTACTCCCCAAATAGCGATCCAATGCTTTTTGATTCTATAGATGGCTTGCGTAAACTACATAAACGTTTTGAAGAGTTCCTTGCATCATCTTCTCAATACATTGAATTTAATGCCATAACAGCAAGTGACCCTTCACCATATGATGAACTTCTTAGGGGCTTACGCGTAATAAAAAACAGCGGTGCGGCTCAACTAACATTCTCAAATGATAGCTGGCTTGTATTAACTGGGTCATTAAACGATCTTACTAAATTTACTAAAAAGCTTCTGGTTGAAAGAGATGGCTCGCATCATCACTGGTATAGTAATCCTCTGTCGCTAATAATTGAAGCTGATTAATAGGAGAGTTATAGTGGAGCTAACAATTCGCCCATGCCGACGCCGGGGGGCTGCGTGGGCTTAACCAGCAAAGCGGCGGCGCGGCATAGCTTTCCGTTAGCTCATGAGGCCCACTTCATATGTCTTGTATTTTAAGGGTTTACGGCAATAGTCTTGATATCGAAATGCTATTGGATCAACTCGAACTTGAACCTTATCAATGGTGGGAAAAAGATGAGTTAAGAGTTCCGAACAATCCAAGCTTTGGAGTTCGCAATTACTCTGGGGCTAATTTTATCGCAAGCAAAGCTAAGATGCATAGCTTTGATACTCAGGTTGAAGAAACATTAGTATTTTTGGAAAGAAACAAAGTTGATATTTTAAAAATTACTTCATTTTTAGGTGTTGAGGGCGCGGATTTGGATTTTTCTATTGCTCTTGGCGATACTTATACTCATACAGACTATCTGTCACCAAAGTTTTTGTGTGCTGTAGCAAAATTTGGGTTAGGCGTTTCACTCTCTCACTATCCTACAACCGAAAAAGATGAGAGCTAACAAGTCGCCCATGCCGACGCCGGGGAGCTGCGTGGGCTTAACCAGCAAAGCGGCGGCGCGGCATAGCTCGCCGTTGTGCTTTTTATGAAAATACCTATGTGGCCTTTTAAACAAAAGAATAATGAAATTAAATATATAAAGAAATCGTTTGGTCAATTTTTATCCC
>NZ_AUEY01000168.1 GCF_000426225.1 Desulforegula conservatrix Mb1Pa | reverse complement strand
TTCGACACCTTTGGTAATGCCATCTCAACGGCAATATTCAAGCTGGATACTGGTAATCTGTTCAATGCGGATGCCCTTGAAACCCTGAAAAGAGACAGTGAAACAGCCGGAGAGACCTTTATAAGAGTGGCATCCCTGCTCAAGGCTGTGCCTGAAGGTATTGCGAGGCTGCGTACTTACATGGAACAAGGCCTTACAGAGGCCGAGGCTTTTCAGAAACTCGAAGGTCAGTATACCTTTGTATCAGGCATTCTTGGCAATGCTCTTTCCGAGGCCATGCAGCAGGGAGTCAAAGCCGCTGATTTCGAAACCTTTAAGCAAACCTTTACAACTTCGCTCGAAAATCAGCTAAAGGCGGCTGTCGCGGCTTCATTCCAGCAGCAGATTCTTACCAAGATTATCACTGCCTCTTTCGGATCAATGGCTGATTTCAGTGAAACCATGGAGAAACTCCATGATGGGAAAATTACTGTTGAAGAATTCAAGGCTTATCTTAAAACGGGTGTGGCTGCGGCAAGAGCAGCTCTTGAAGAGTCAGAGCCGTTGATGAGAGAGTATTGGGATATTATCGAGCTTACACCAAGCAAGGCTGATGCCGCATTGGAGCAGGCAAAAGCATATGCGACCAATGTGGTGTCGGGGGCTATTACATCAGCTCTCCAGATGGGTGTCGATGCCGCTGACTGGAATGTTTTCAAGGATAATATCCAAGGTCAGCTGAACGCCCAGCTTCAAACTATAGTGCTGAACTCAATATCCAGTTCTATGATCGATTATGTTATGAGCTCGGTTTTGCCTGATGGCGGCGATTTAGAAAAATTGAATAAAGATTTTTCAGCTGGAGTGATAACCGCTGAAGAATATGGAAGTAAAATTCAGGCTCTGGGCACAAAAGTAACAGAAGCTATTGGGCTATGGGAACCAGTTTTAAACAGTTGGATGACGTTTTTTAATGTTAAGCCAAAAGAAGACAAGTCAGCAGAAACCGCCGCTGATCTGGCCTCGCAGCCTGACGCCATAAATGACGCTGTCGAGACTTTTAACAGAAACCAGGCCGACGCCTCCCTGATGCTGGCTTTTATCAATAGCCTTGTGGAAAAAATCCCGGCTCTTGTTGATAATTACAGACTGCTGGATGCCGCGATTATCAAGCACAAAGAAGGTCTGATTGAATACGGATCTGGTCTTTCCGAGCTTACAGCTTCGATATCCGGTTATATTGCTGATGTAAAAGACATGGTTAACGGTCTTGCATCAGCTGCTGGTGAAGCCGCGCAAAAGGCGTCGGACGCGGCAGCGGCGGCATCTGCTGCTGCTCAGTCTGCGGCTGACTCGGCCAAATCGGCAAATGAACAGAATGTACTTCTGCTCTCGATACACAGGAGTACATCCAAAACAGCAGACGTGCTTGATCGTATGGCTCCTGACGGCGAAGCGCTCCAGGTGAGGGTTTCATCATGAAAATTGTAATTCCTGAACCATTATCAATCGCGTCGGTTCTTTCGAGCAATGTAGCTTATCCCTCTGCGTCAGACCCTGCTGTCTGGAATTCCGCGACCGCTTACAAGATCGGTGACGTGTGCAGAATCGACTACATTATATATGAGGCTCTGAAAGCCAACACCAATATCAA
>NZ_AUEY01000167.1 GCF_000426225.1 Desulforegula conservatrix Mb1Pa | reverse complement strand
TGTTTGATTAATCACCTTTAGGTGATCCCCATTTTTTACCGCTTTGAGCGGTTCAGAATTCCATGCCACCGGCTTTGCCGGTGGTCGGTGACTTTAAATTATTTTTATTCTTCGTGGTATAAGATTCCAATCTTCAGAGGTGTCTTTGTAGTCATTATCCTATCCAAATTCTATCCTACTCATTCGGAGAACGTCTATGAAAGGAAGAAGTTTCATCTCATTGCAGGGTCATACCGGAATTATCTGTAGAACAATAATTTCAGCTGTTATTTTGATAATACTGTCTGATGGGTTAGCGTCTTTATCCTTTGCGGCAGAGAAAAAACAGTCATCCCAAAATGCAAACCGTACAGAGAAATCTTTTCAGGATGGAATCTTGTTATTCAATAACTCCGAATTCCAGAAGGCTTATGATGTTTTTTCAGGGCTTGTCAGAAAAGATCCATCAAATATGGATTTGAATTTTTACCTTGGCAGGTCAGCTTATGAGTCCGGGGATTACGAAACAGCAATATTCGCCTATGACAGAATGCTGATCCAGAATCCTGAACTTCACAGAATAAAACTTGAAATGGCCAGGTCATATATACAGCTTGGATCATATGATGAGGCCGAGAGACTTTTTAACGAAGTGCTATCAACCAACCCTCCACAAGAAGTTCAGGATAATATCGCCCTGTACCTTGAAAATATAACTGCTTCAAGAAATAACCATAACTTCAAGGGCAGTTTTCTGTTTGGAACTGCTTACGACGATAATGCATATGCGGCGCCTGTCAGTGAGACAATCAAAATACCTGCGCTCGATGACCTTCCTGTTGTGATGGATTCCCTCGGATCTGACTATTATTATGAGATGGCAGCAAATATAGGGTATGCCTACGTTCTGCCATCAAAAACTACTGCGCTTACGGCCGAGGTCCAGTCATATCACACAAGATACAACGAATATGACGACCTTGAACTTGATTATGTTGTTTTAAAGGCTGGCCCAGTGATCAGATTTGATAATTCTGAGCTTGAGATATTCGGAACCGGTTCCTACATGAATCTTGATCAGAATGATTATTTCAGCGGATATGGAATCGGATCGGCCTTTACAATGCCTGTCTGGACAGAGCAGCTTTTTACTTCAAGATTTACTTGTGAGAGAAGGGATTTCAATGATCTTGATGAGAGAAATGTTTACTCAACTATTTTCGATATCGGAATAATTACGCCTGTATATGGATTTTTTGATCTGAAGTTGGATGCGGCATATACAAGGGAAAATGCAGAAGCCGGATATTACAGCTTTCACAGGGGGGGCGCTAACTTTATTGTTTCGAGAAAACTGCTGGGCAATCTGGTTGGTTCACTCGGTTATAGCTTTGAGGCAAGTTATTATGATGCAGATGATCCGTCATTTAGTGAAGAGCGTCAGGATGACACCCATTATTTAAGGGCTGGTGTTTCATACAGATTCGGAGGCAGCAGAGCAAAATTTCCGGTGGAACTTGGTGTGGTAAATACTTACGTAAAGAGTGATTCAAATATTGAACTGTATGAATACGAAAAGAATACAATCAGGGCTTTTACGAGTGTTTCTTTTTGAGTGTCATCATTTATTATGATTGACGGACTTGCAAAAAGTCAAAAAAAGCATCAGCGTCATGCCGGACTTGATCCGGCATCCAGTAATTAATCATAAGTAAACCCCCGGCTCTGCCGGTGGACTCACAGAGTTTGACAGATCCTGGAATAAGAAGAAGTCTCCAATAACTGAACCGCC
>NZ_AUEY01000166.1 GCF_000426225.1 Desulforegula conservatrix Mb1Pa | reverse complement strand
TGTTCATGCCTTGAAATAGCCTTACGTTTTTTATTTGATTTTTCCTCTGTCATATATTCCCCTAATAATTATGGTGTAATTTTTTCGTAAATTAGCCTGAAAATATTAAAAAATCAATTGAAAATAATTCCGACTGGTGCTACTCATAAAACCAATGAGCGAAGCGAGGAAGGGCGCGCTTATACGTTGCTTCGCAATGTTTGTTTTTAATTCCAACCTAAAATTTTTGACTATTTTAACTATCAAAAGCCTAATAAAGCACATATGGCAATCTATAGACTAAGCTCACAAATAATAAGCAGAAGTACAGGGCGTACTGTTACAGGTGCGGCTGCTTATAGAGCTGGTGAAAAAATCCTTGATGAAAGAATGAATCAGACATGGGATTTCACAAAAAAGAAAGGGATTGCCCACGCAGAGATCCTGGCTCCTGACAATTCTCCTGAATGGGCTTATGATCGGGAAAAACTCTGGAACGAAGTCGAAAAATCAGAACAAAGAAAAGATTCACAGCTTGCAAGAGAAATACAGGTTGCCCTGCCTATAGAACTCACAAACGAACAGAAAAAAAATCTGGTTAAAGAATTTGCAAAAGACAGTTTTGTAAATAAAGGCATGGTCGCAGATATTTGTCTTCACGACATAAGCGGAGAAAATCCACACGCTCATATAATGCTAACAATGAGGGAAATAAGCCCTGAAGGATTCGGCCAAAAAAACAGGGACTGGAACAAGAAAGAACACCTTCTTGAATGGCGCGAAGGCTGGGCCAAATATGCAAACAACCATCTTGCGCTTGCAGGGCATGAGATTGTGATCGACCATCGAAGCTATGAAAAGATGGGAATACCGCTTGAGCCTCAAAAGAAGATAGGGCCTTTAAAACACATAAGTGAGGATGACAG
Source organism: Desulforegula conservatrix Mb1Pa (assembly GCF_000426225.1). NCBI lineage: Bacteria > Pseudomonadati > Thermodesulfobacteriota > Desulfobacteria > Desulfobacterales > Desulforegulaceae > Desulforegula > Desulforegula conservatrix. Next base: position 912 of record NZ_AUEY01000166.1, on the reverse strand, counting down.
GGCCAATACAGACCGGATGCAGGAATATCTTGAGACTTGCAGAAGGAATGGAGAAAAAATCAAGGCCAGTCCTGAAATAGCGACTGATCTTTTCAGCCGCAAACAGGCCATATTCACTGAAAATGATATTTTCCGTCTTGCAAACACATACAGCGCAGACAAGGAGCAGTTTGATGAGGTTGTTTCCGCAATAAAAAACTCTCCTGATCTCGTTCTTCTCGGAGCCGGGGAAAACGGCAAGGAGCGTTACACCACACGCCAGACTCTCGAAGCAGAAAACTCCATGCTCTCAAAATCGGAGCAGATGGCAAAGGCTCACAGTCATAAAGTCAAAAACAAATATCAGAAACAAGCCAAGGCCAGCAGAACTCTTGCTCCGGAGCAGGTGAAGGCATTCAATCATATTCTTTCAAGCGGGGATATGTGCTGTGTGGTCGGATACGCCGGAACAGGCAAGAGCTATATGCTTGACGCAGTCAGGGAGGCTTACGAGGCTGGAGGATATACAGTAACAGGGGCGGCACTCGCTGGAATAGCTGCCCAGGGGCTTTTCGAATCTTCAGGAATACCAAGCCAGACGATAGCCAGAAGACTTCTTGACCAGGAACAGGGCAGAAGCGAGCTAACAAAAAAGCATGTTCTGGTTATTGACGAAGCCGGAATGGTCGGAACGCGCCAGATGAACGCCCTTATCTCACATGCCCATGAAAAGGGCGCAAAGGTTATTCTGGTTGGAGACGGGATGCAGTTGCAGCCCATAGAGGCCGGAGGAGCCTTCAGGGGAATTTATTCCAGAACCGAAGGCGTTAACCTCACGGAAATCCGGAGACAGAAAGAAGGCTGGCAAAAAGAAGCCACAAAATACTTTGAAGAAGGCAAATCAAATGCCGCCCTGAATCTCTACAAAGCCGC
>NZ_AUEY01000165.1 GCF_000426225.1 Desulforegula conservatrix Mb1Pa | reverse complement strand
CTGCGCGACAGGCTCGGCTGGAGCAACAATTACCTGCTGTCCTTTGCTAAAAATGCGGTGAAGATTGAAGCCCCGGATTCCATGACGCCAGAAAAAGCGGATCTGCTGATAAGGCGGATGGGTAAGGTGCTTGCTGATGAGCAGGCAAAGAAACAGCAGAGCCTGTTTTAATATTCCCCCTTTTAAAGGGGGCCAGGGGGATTTTAATGAAAACCAACAACGACACAATCAGAAGAGCCAAACTCGCAACCATCCACATAGCAAAGAAGACGCTCGGAATGGATGACGAAACATATCGTGAAATGCTTGGCAACTTTGGCCTTAAATCTTCCAAGGATGCCAGCATTGCCAAGCTTGACGAGATTATCACTCACCTTGAATCCAAAGGCTTTGAGACCAAAAAGCGGAAGAATCAGCCAAAGTCGGTCAAAGGTCAGGCTCCTGAAACGGCATTGATGGGCAAGATTGGCGCTCTTCTGGCTGATGGCAAATATCAATGGGCCTATGGTCACGGAATAGCAAAGAAAATGTTCGGGGTCGAGAGGCTTGAATGGTGCGATTGCCAGCAGCTTAGAAAGATCGTGGCTGCCCTTGAATATAACGCCAAGCGCAAGGCGAATAAGGCATAATCCACCTTTTAAAGGGGGGCAGGGGGATTTTATGAATGAATCAATAATCAGACAGGTAGTCAACGAGACCAGGAAAAAAATTCAGAAGAGGCTTGATGAGCTTGATGCGCTTTGGAAGGCAGACCCTTTGGGAGAGTTGGTGGAGCTAAGAAAAAAAGTTGCCGAGAAGCTTAATAGTGAAGGCCATTTTACTGAGGAAGGTTTAAAAATTCTTCAAGAAGCTGCCAGGAAAGAAAAGAAGCTTCTTACCCTGTCCAAGAAGCAACACAAGGCAATGCTGACCTCAGGAGAGGAAGAAGTTAAGTTAAAGATGCAGTTAGGAGATTTAAGTTTTTTAGAATTTCAGCTCAGTTTGAGGGGCAAGTAAGAGCCTATGAAACTCGAAGACCTTGAAAGCATAATGGATGAAGCTGTTTTCGTGGCTTTCCTCGGCCATTTCGGAGGCCGAAGGCTCTACGTCCCCAAAAATATGGGCGCGGATCATCCAATTTCCCTGGTCATTGGCCTTGAGGCCGCAACCGCGCTTTCAGATTACCTTCAGGGCGAGTCCGTGGATCTTCCCACGCTTGACAGATACAATCGCAGAATCAAACGCCGCAAAATCCTTGAGCTAAGAAAAAAAGGCGTCAGTTTTGATATGATCGCCTGGGAAATCGGATGTTCAAGACGCTTTGTGATTCAAATCTGCGCGGATGGCCGGGAAGAAATAGAGGCTGAAAGGCCGGAGCCTAAGTTCAGGCAGTTGGAGTTGTTTTGATAATGTAGATCCATACTCTATAAGACTTTAAACCTTATTTAAATCAAAAGCCCGGGCACCTGAAAATAATCAGGTTTTCTGGGCTTTTTTGTTTTATTTGTGTTGACAAAAATATCAATAGGAGCGAATGTAACACCATCAACTCAACCAAATAAACAAGGAAAAAACAGCCATGAAAACATACAAAAACAAAGAAAAAGCCTACGAAATGATGGAAAGCAAAAACAGATCATACCGCAGGGCTGGAAATTCCAGGCAGCTGATGGTAATGGTCGAAGGGCCTGAAGAAGGCGAACACACAATCATGGATATCAAGGAAGCAATCGAAAACTCTTTCACATACGAATGGGCATAGAATAATGAGAGGCGGAACAAGGCAAGGAGCCGGGCGAAAGCCCGGCAGTTCAAATAAAGAGAAGAAGCCAGGGCGCAACCTGACAAAGCAGATCAG
>NZ_AUEY01000164.1 GCF_000426225.1 Desulforegula conservatrix Mb1Pa | reverse complement strand
AATTGTCTGAAGATAAAAAGTCAATCGCGGATCTGATGATTTTTTATGTCGAAATGGGCGTGCAATTTACTGACAATTATGGAGACATTGATGAATGTTATCTGTACTCCTTGCTTGGCTGAATATATCAGCTTTTTTTTAACTGACACAGAATTATGAACACCCTCGTTTGTTAGTTAGAAATTTTTATTGCTGTGTGAACTATAGATAATTATGTAGTGTTATGATTTTTACGTGTCCCTTTTCAGTTAGGGTTCCATCCACATTAAAAGTTCTTTTATCTTCTTTTATTTTTGATTGTTCTGTCTCAAGCTTTCCATTGTCTTTTTTGTTAAGCTGAGCGCTTTCAAGACTATGAATATTTTTTTTGCTTTGAGCATGTTGATCATTCTTGACTTTTGAGTCTTTGCTTCCGGCAAAAGCCACATTTGAACCGAGAAACAAAACTAAAGTGCCTGTCAAAAATGATTTTATAAAGCTCGTCATTGCCAATTCCTTTTCAGGGATCGTATTTTATTTTTCAAATATGCATTAATTCCATATTAAAAATTTATATTCTCATTCCGATTCATAATGATATTTTTTTTAAGAGGCCGCCGCCGTCGGCGGCCCTTGGCAAAAGAGGAGAGTCTGAAAAAGACAAACTTGCATATTTATAATGCAATGGAGGTGCCAGAAGTTATATAAAAACCACTTAATTGGGTATGTGGTTTTAATATGCTAATTTTAAAGGATAATATAAATATCATGGCCGCAATTGTTTTTATAAAACCTTAATATTCAACCAATGACAAGGGTAATAAATAGTCATATTTGGGTGGGCGATGGATACAGATGGATATAAATGATGCATTGGCAAGAAAATTTTGGATGCGCGGTGCTTGTCCACTCACCCTTGGAAATTCCGGTGACATCAAACTTAAATGTCTCTTCATCTTTCATAAACTTCCCGCCTGTGCCCGATTCTAAGCACAAGAACAACAAGTTCAGAATCATTGAAAGTGTAAAGAACCCTGTAATCTCCTGTTCTGAAACTCCAGATTGCGGCAAGGTTTCCTTTCAGCCCTTTTCCGCAAGACGGATCTGGCAGGAGCTTTTCCTTTATTGCCTTGAGAATCTTCTCGCCTTCTTCCCTGCCTATTTTTTTTAGGTCTTTAGCTACACTCTGCTTAAATTTGAGATTATACATTCCAGCCAAGATCCTCAATCAACTGATTCTCGTCAATAACCTTGTCGGCCGGATTCAGCAGGCGGTCAACAGCGATTCTGTAATCAGCGGCTTCCTCGCAGTACCATTCAAGTGCTTCCCTTATTATTTCAGCCTGCTTTCTGTTTCTTTGAACTGCAATTTCCTGAATACTTGCAACTATGTTGTCCGGAAGTCTTAAAGACATTACCTTTGACATGCTATCACCTTTTGTAGTTGAATGTTTACACCATATTACATTGTAATTCTGGTGCTTCATTTTACAAGGTTTTTTTGGAGTCTTTGATGAATTTCGGGGACACCTAACTTTATAATCATGCAGGTTGATTATTTAGCTTGGTATCTCATAAATCAATTCAATTATGCGTGACTCGCTGCTCCAAAGGTTACGGACAGGGTTCAGCAGCTTGTGAGGGATTTTCCTTTCTTTGCAAGGGCTGTTGATGTGCTTGTGAATCTTTCCGTAGGAAGAGGGCTTACCCTTCGCTGCATGGTAAAAACAGGCGACCCCCTCAACAAGAAAATCAATCTTGAAAACGAATCATTATGGAAAAAATGGATGGACCAGGCCGACTGGTCAGGCAAACTCCATTTCCATGAACTCTGCCGCCTTGGCAAGCGACGGGTGATCAACGACAATTATTTTTCCGTGTCAGCGACAGTTATAATT
>NZ_AUEY01000163.1 GCF_000426225.1 Desulforegula conservatrix Mb1Pa | reverse complement strand
AAATATGATCCTGCAAGAATCTTTCGTCTTGTATCTATTTTCTTTGCATGGCTTCTTTCCATAGCTTCAAGCTTTGTTACTTTTGCCTTTAGCTGCTGTATCTGTTCCTGTCTTGAAATCGCCTTACGTTTTTTATTTGCCTTTTCCTCTGTCATATATATCCCCCTAATAAATTATGGTTTAATTTTTTTCGTACATTAGCCTGATAATCTTTAAAAATCAATTGAAAATAATTACGACTGGTGCTACTCATAAAACCAATGAACGAAGTGAAGAAGGGCGCGTTTATACATTGCTTCGCAATGTCATTTTAATTTACCCACTGAAAAATATTGACAATATTAACATTTAAAGCCCCTAAAAACTAAAAATGGCAGTCTATATTCTAAGCTCAAAAATCATAAGCAGAAACACAGGCAGAACAGTTACCGGAGCTGCGGCTTATAGAGCTGGTGAAAAAATCCTTGATGAAAGAATGAATCAGACATGGGATTTCACTAAAAAGAAGGGGATTGACCACTCAGAAATACTGGCTCCTGACAATGCTCCTGAATGGGCTTATGATCGGGAAAAACTCTGGAACGAAGTAGAGAAATCAGAAAAAAGAAAAGACGCTCAGCTTGCCAGAGAAATACAGGTTGCCCTGCCGATAGAACTCACAAACGAACAGAAAAAAAATCTGATTAAAGAATTTGCAAAAGATAATTTTGTCGAAAAAGGCATGATTGCCGATGTGTGTCTCCACGGCATAAGCGGAGAAAACCCACACGCTCATATAATGCTGACAATGAGGGACATAACCGCTGAAGGATTCGGCCAAAAAAACAGGGACTGGAATAGAAAAGAGCATCTTCTTAAATGGCGCGAAGGCTGGGCAAAATATGCAAACAACCATCTTGCCCTTGCAGGCCATGAAGTTACAATAGATCATCGCAGCAATGCAGACCGCGGAATTCCGCTTGAACCACAGCCCAAGTTAGGGCCTTTGAAACATATGAGTCCGGAGGACAAGGCCGAAACAGACCGGATGCAGGAATATCTTGAGACTTGCAGAAGGAATGGCGAAAAAATCAAGGCCAATCCTGAAATAGCGACGGATCTTTTCAGCCGCAAACAGGCCATATTCACTGAAAATGATATTTTCCGTCTTGCAAACACATACAGCGCAGACAAGGAGCAGTTTGACGAGGTTGTTTCCGCAATAAAAAACTCTCCGGATCTCGTTCTTCTCGGAGCCGGGGAAAACGGCAAAGAACGTTACACCACACGCCAGACTCTCGAAGCAGAAAACTCCATGCTCTCAAAATCGGAGCAGATGGCAAAGGCTCACGGTCATAAAGTCAAAAATAAATATCAGAAACAGGCCAAGGCCAGCAGAACTCTTGCTCCGGAGCAGGTGAAGGCATTCGATCATATTCTTTCAAGCGGGGATATGTGCTGCGTGGTCGGATACGCGGGAACAGGCAAGAGCTATATGCTTGACGCGGTCAGGGAGGCTTACGAGGCTGGAGGATATACAGTAACAGGAGCGGCACTCGCGGGAATAGCGGCCCAGGGACTTTTCGAGTCTTCAGGAATACCAAGCCAGACGATAGCAAGAAGACTTCTTGATCAGGAGCAGCGCAGAAGCGAGCTAACAAAAAAGCATGTTTTGGTGATTGACGAAGCCGGAATGGTCGGAACGCGCCAGATGAACGCCCTTATCTCACATGCCCATGAAAAGGGCGCAAAGGTTATTCTGGTTGGAGACGGAATGCAGTTGCAGCCCATAGAGGCCGGAGGAGCCTTCAGGGGAATTTATTCCAGAACCGAAGGCGTTAACCTGACAGAAATCCGGAGACAGAAAGAAGGCTGGCAAAAAGAAGCCACAAAATACTTTGAAGAAGGCAAATCAAATGCCGCCCTGAATCTCTA
>NZ_AUEY01000162.1 GCF_000426225.1 Desulforegula conservatrix Mb1Pa | reverse complement strand
GGAAAATAGTGGTATTCTCCAGGTGGCAAAAAGTTCCCGTAGTTTGCCGAGTCCATCGTGTGGACAACGACCATTACTGCCTTGCATTCAACCCCGGCTGGCACAACCACATCTTTCCAAGATCCATCGCCGTTCAGGGTCAGTAATTTGCGTTCTGTGCTTGAGTGGATGGGCTTGTCATTGCCGTCGAGCGGGAAACCCTTGTAGCGTCCTGTTGTCATAATTTGCCTCCGTTTTTATGCCGCAAATTCAGTGGTTAATCCGGTCTGTAGCTTTCTCAGTACTTTTTCAGCCGCTTCAGCCTTTGTGATCACTCCATCCTTGTTAAAATCCAGTCCCTTGTTCTGAAGGTATCGTTTCGGAGCTTTGGGATCATCTTTTTTGAACAGAACATGATTTAACGGCTTGCCAATGGCAGCAGGCCAGAGAATCGCCATGTAAACATCCTCAAGCGTTTTCAGTCTGCCCTTGTATGGCTTCAGGTATGATCCCACGTAATAAAGCTGCTCTTCCGGCTGCATTCTTCCAAGAAAATCCGTGGTTGTTCCAAGGCTTCGTGCTGTTGCTGGCATAAACTGAATCAGCCCAACTGCCCCGCTTCCTGCCGCGTTTTGGATTGAAGGTGAGAATGTTTCCGCTGTTTCAAAGGCCATCGCGGCCATCAGCCAGTTTGGATCTGTTTCAAGCCTTTCAGCAATTTCTTTAACTTTTACCCTGAATTCAGGGCTTACTTTGTTTCCCCATGCGAGCATTTTCACCCTCCTGCTTTTTTAATGACTGATGGTGCGTGCATGGACGGCAAGCACCCTATATTCACTTCACCATTTTCCTCTTACACCTTTCAGCACCCCCGGTTCATGGCGAACACCAACACCATGCCAAGGCCAGAAAATCCATTTTATAGATTCAAGAAAAGACAATGGAGGGATTATGAAACAGTACATTCTTGAAAGGCTCAAAGAGCCGTCCACATGGCGCGGCCTTGTTTTGATAGCTACAGCGCTCGGCGCAAAAATATCACCAGACCAGGCAGAGGCCATTATTGTCGCGGGGCTTTTGCTTGTGGGTGCCATTGGCACAGGCTTTAAGGGGTAAATCATGTCTTCTGTAACGATAGAATTCTGGCCGCTATTAACAAGCATAGCAGGAGTCCTCATTACGTTTTTGGCCTTCGCTTTCGCGTTCGGCAAAATACTTCTGTCCCAGACTGACCGCAGACTTGAAACAAGATTCAAGTCAATGGAGGAAATCAGGGTCGAGGCGGCAAAAAATTGGGAAGAAAAGTTCAGGGATGTTCTGTCCCAGGCAAGACAGGAAGCCAAGGGCTGGCAGGATATTGAAAGAGAGTTTCTGAAATTCCGGGCGGCGCTCCCTCTGGAATATGTCAGGCGTGAAGATTATGTGCGCAACCAGACAATCATAGAAGCCAAGCTTGATGCTTTGGTTTTGGAGATAAAAAATCTGCAACTGAAAGGATTACGCGAGTGTTAGATCCTGCAAAAACCAGAAGAGAAACAATCAGATGGTACATTCTCCTGACCCTCAATAACGCCAGGCCAATAGGCGCGTATGAGGAGCTTGTTCTTGCAACCATCCAGGGCATTCATCCTGATGCTACTGCGCTGGAGCTGAGGCGTGAGCTTGATTATCTGGAAGACCGCAAACTTGTGGATCTGAAAAAAGAGCCGTGCGGCAGGTGGTTTGCGGGGTTGACCAGACTTGGTGTGGATATAGCGGAATACACGCTTGATTGTGAGCCTGGGATAGCAAGGCCGGTGAAATATTGGTGATTTCGTCTCGCATCCAGGATGACACAAGGCGGAATAATTGAACCGGTGGCAAATGCGTCAGTTCGATTCTAAGGCCTCAAAAAGCAAAAGACGCCCTGATGTATTCAAAAGGCAGGGTGAAGAGTTTTTAAACGGTGTTTAAACACCTTCCCGGATGGATTTGAATAATGCCCAAACCCAGCAGCATAGAAATTTTGCCACAGGCGGTCAAAGAGTGGCTGGACACGACTCTGGTTGAAAAGAATT
>NZ_AUEY01000161.1 GCF_000426225.1 Desulforegula conservatrix Mb1Pa | reverse complement strand
AAGCCTATGCGATAAAGTTCTTTGTTACAAAAAGGGCAAAGTATCGGTTGCATTAATAGACCTCCTAACGGTGAGCTAAGCCGCGCCGCCGCTGCTTTACTGGAAAAATCGGTGCGTGTCGGCGTCGGCTTGGGCGACTTGTTATGCAAAAAAATCATTAATTGCATGGTGAATTACCTCTTACATATTTAATTATTTCTTCTCTCCAAAACGTATAAGGCGGATCGGTTTTGTTCATAGGCATCAACTTTTCAGAGCACGTTGGACAAATAGAATCTTTTAGTTTGCATTTTAAAAAAATATGAGCATTATTACAGAGCATAAATGTATCATTTTCAATTGGTTGCTTAATTAAATCTCTGGATTTGGGTTCAGATATGAAATTTTTATCGATTTCAGTTTTCAATGTGGCAAAAGTACAAAAAGGCGCATTACCAGAACATCCCCAATTTGGAACTATCGCATAACCTATATTAAAATCATAGCTTCCATCAATATATGCCTTTTTGACTATGTCATTTTCAATAACTAAAGATATTTCTTCAGTATCAATCGGTAGCATGAGGGGTATTGGCAGGATAATTATTATAAAATGCACACCTCTCCAAGACCAATGATATTTATCATCATAACCCTTCTTTTTATAAGTCCAAACAATGCTATTATCCTCACGAATATTTACTTCATTTGGAGCCCCCCAAAGTGCTTTAATCGTGAAAGAATTGATAGGTTTTTTGGTAGGATCTTCATAATAAACATTACCATAAAATTCTGAAATTGAAGGATTATCAATAATTTGCGAATGTGGCAAGGATAGTCCAAAATGAATATTAGCGCATCCCTGTAAAAAAAATATACTTAATACTATAATAACGATCAGTGATTCCCTGGATCTCGACTTAATCATTGAATCTCAATTTTATATTAACAATGTTTTAAAGCATAACGGTGAGCTAAGCTGCGCCGCCGCTGTTTTACTGGTAAAATCGGTGCGTGTCGGCGTCAGCTTGGGCGACTTGTTAGCATTATTTAGTTTGTTTTAGAATGAATAGAGGCATATTTGCGTGGCCGGCATATATTTCAATTGTATTATCGTTTTTTAAAGGAATAATGCGACCATGATCTGACATACAAAGACAGCTCCCGTCAGCTTCTTGAATACATGCAGCAGAATTCCAAAATCCTTTAAGTCCTTGTGGGATAAGTATGCTGAAACCAAAAGAATAATTTCTATATTTCCCAAGTGATGGAATTTCATCAGGGCATGCGGCATGAGCCGTTGCAGCAAATAAAACAAATCCGATAATAGATAGATATATAATTGAATTTTTCATATTAAGAAGCACAACGGTGAGCTAAGCTGCGCCGCCGCTGTTTTACTGGTGGAACCGGTGCGTGTCGGCGTCAGCTTGGGCGACTTGTTATGCCAATATTTCTTCTATTGGCAAGATTTGTTTACCATGACGGACCGTAAGAACAGATATTTGTTTCGGTTCTATACGATAAATAATTCGATAGTTGCCATAAATCAATTCTCTAAATTGATTGTTTTCAATTTCAGGGACGATCCTCCCTATTTCCGGCGAAGATTTTAGATGCTCAACTTTTGAGAATACAGTTTTAACCCATTGCTCTGCTGCAGATGGTTTATCCTGGGCGATGTATTCAGCTATTTCTGAAACCCTATCGACTGCCAGTGGTGACCAGATGATATTCATTTAAGGATTCGCCCTAAAACTTTTTCCATGGCATCCACATGATCTATACCCAGACCATTTTCGATCTGATTTATGGATGTCTGCACATCTGTTAAAAGCTCAATTTTTTCTTGCATGGCTTCATATTCAGTTGCATCAATAAGAACAGCAACGCTTTTTCCATGCTGAGTAATTATCAAAGGTCTTTTTGTATTGTGGACTTGCTTGATAAAGTTTGCAATGCCGGTTCTTATTTCAGATAGCGGCTTGATATCGTCATTTATTCTCAGTCTTTGCATAGCCCGCCTCCTTATATATATTAATTTTGTACATAATAACGTACAAGCAATGCAAATACAAGCTAATATTTATGAAGTGTAGAGAACAAATAAAATGTCCGCACCTGTAGCAAATGAATTGTCCGGAATTATATACATGATTGGAGGTGTATATGATGCAGACGAAGTTGCT
>NZ_AUEY01000160.1 GCF_000426225.1 Desulforegula conservatrix Mb1Pa | reverse complement strand
GGAAAAAAGTGAGGAAAATGCGCCTTAAATTAGGAAACTGGATCGGGAATTATAACTGTCGCTGACACGGAAAAATAATTGTCGTTGATCACTCTCCCCCTTTTCTCAGTATTGTTGAAATAATGCAAAAGTCTGCGCAAAGCAAATGATGCGTGCAAGTATGGCACACACACTACATAGAATCGTTAATTCAACAGCATTGCCCGGAGGTTAACGACATTTGTACATCAAGAATCTGACGGCGCAGCCGACAAAGATAGAGCGTTGGATGCCAATTGGAATAACAGAGCCTTTTAAAAAACGGAAAAATTCAGTCCCCTCCCCCGCATCCGCCACAACCTCCACCTCCATCGCTGCATCCGCCTCCTCCTGAATCAGTTGATCCGTCATAACCTCCTCCTGAAATTGAATCTCCTGAAAAATCCGAAGGAAAAGCTGAGCTGAAAGGGCTGAAAAACTCCATCCCTGCAATAAAAGTGACTCCAAAAATGGCGACCCCGAATAAGGCCGGATTAAATGATGGGATGTCATCTCCCTTGGTAACAGCCTGTTTTAGCCATGAAAAATGATGATGAAGAAAATTCAGATATTTTATTCCAAGCCTGGAAGTCCGTCTCTTTTTAAAGGGGTTGAAAGCTGTCAGAATTCCTAAAAAGGACAGAAATAACAAAATAACAAGAAATGCAACAGGACGACCGTATTTCAATCCGAAATACAGCTTTGCCAGGCCAATTCCAAAAATCACCAAAAAGGCAATGCAAAAAACAGTCATGATTCTAAGTCTGCCATTTTTATTCAGCATAAGCCCCATTATTTCAAGTTTCTGATAAGCTGATCCAAGATAGACATCTATAACTTCAGTTATTTCCCTGTCTGTGAAAAGCTCAGAAACTCTTCTCCTTTTTTTAAAAAAAATGAAAATAGCTGCCTGGAGAACAGCAGTCCTGCCACCTCGCATTACTGCAATCTCGATAAAATCAAGGGCCCTTGCATCGGGCAGGGGATATTTTTCAGTCCCGTCATGAAAAGCTATCCATCTACCAGTAATGATGCATGCAATTGACATAAAGATAAAATATATAAGAAATTCTGGCCCCGGGATGCTTATGAGGAAATCGAACGCGTTCATAGACCCTCCGTCACATGATATTTTAGGATGATTTTTTTGGCAAAATCGCAAAAAGTCAAAGAAAAGGTGCCGCTGTCATGCCTGATTTGATCTTGCATCTTTGTATTTTCAGATACTTCTAAATAACGGACTTCCCAGGAATGACCGAAATCGGACTTTTTGCGACCTTGTCAATATTACTCAAGGCTCAGAAAATAAAGAATCAAGAAAGATATAAAGCATGGAACAGAAAAGAACAGATACTACTGAACAGAGATTTTGAACCTAAAATTTTTGGGGCAATTATAATGAAAAAAAAATCATAAATCAAATCGTAACTATTCAAAACAGTGCCAAATACTTCGCAGCAACCACTTCTTGTTCTCTTTAAGATTTTACTGGAACATGGCCTTTTAAAAAGCCTGAAAAAAATTTGCTGAAGTATCAAAATGGATAAGGCCCGTATGCTTTCGCATGCGGGCCTTTTCTCATGGGGTGATTAAGCAGTATATGGATGTTGTTCTATTTGGGGAGTCTTTATTATATGTTTCTATTTGGTTTTAACCTGTATCTTGCTTTTCTGTTTTATCTCCTTTGCAGTTTGGTTTTCGTCTAACTTCACCGGTTTTACACACAAATCTTATTTATTTTTTATTTAAAAGCCCGATCGCTCGAGCGTTTTTTAATAAGGCCGCCGCCGTCGGCGGCCTTTAGCAAGGGGGAAGAATGAAAAAGTTCAATCTTGTTTCTTGTTAATGCAATCAAGATGCCAAAGCTCAATAAAGCCAGAAAAATATTTATATAAATACATAACTATCTGTTTTTAAAAATTTATTATAAATAATAAAAAGCGAATAATTTCTCGGTCAATAACTATGTATCCTGGCAAAGTGTAGTAAATAACCATTTTTAGCGGATTAAAAAAGCAGGTGAGTAAAAATAACACACTTTATAGCATCATCGTAATGCAAAAAAAGCTGCGGGCAATAGATATAGCTGGATTCAGCTGAATGCCGGATTCCGAGCAAAGGGAGAGCTCTAATCCGTCCCATAAATCGGCTTGATTTTTGATGCCAAGTCACCGACCACCGGCAAAGCCGGTGGCATGGGATTCTGAACCGCTCAAAGCGGTAAAAAATGGGGATCACCTAAAGGTGATTAATCAAACA
>NZ_AUEY01000159.1 GCF_000426225.1 Desulforegula conservatrix Mb1Pa | reverse complement strand
TTAAATTCGCGGTCTTCATTCTTCATGTCAGTTCTCCTTGCTTGGCTGAATATATCAGCTTTTTTTTAACTGACACAGAATTATGAACACCCTCGCAGAGAACTCAGGCACGCTTAGGTTATTTGTCTCCAGTTGCTTTTTCCATCAACTACTATAAAAAGAAAATGACTGGATAGATGCTTTGGTGTCTACTATTCCCGACCGAGGTCATCCGCAGAGAGCTTGGTATTCGGTGTATCCAGAAAAAAAAGTTCAAGGCGACAACCAATTCAAAACATGATCTGCCGATAGCGGACAACCTTCTTGAGCAGAATTTTGAAGTAAAGGCTCCGAACAAGGCCTGGCTGACGGATATCACCTACATACCAACAGGTGAAGGCTGGCTTTATCTTGCGGCTCATAAAGATCTGTTCAATGGTGAAATTGCTGGATATTCAATGAGTTCCAGAATGACAAGATCACTTGTAATGGACTCGCTAATAAAGGCAGTAAAAGCAAAAAGACCTCCAGCCGGGCTTATCAATCATTCTGACAGAGGTAGTCAATATTGCTCTGGCGATTATCAGAAAATGCTTAAAAAATATGAAATGAAAGCGTCCATGAGCAGAAAAGGAGATTGCTATGACAATGCCCCAATGGAGAGTTTCTGGGGTACTATCAAGCAAGAATTGATAAATCATCGAAAATATGAAACACGAAATCAGGCCATCAAGGAGATATCTGAGTACATTGACATTTTTTATAACAGGTAGAGAACTCAGGCACGGTTAGGTTATTTGTCTCCAGTTGCTTTTTCCATCAACTACTATAAAAAGAAAATGACTGGATAGATGCTTTGGTGTCTACTATTCCCGACCGAGGTGGAACTGGTGCGTGTCGGCGTCAGCTTGGGCGACTTGTTGGGCTCTTTTCAGTTACAGAGTTTGCCATCGAGCTTCAATGGTATCAGCAGAAAGATCTGCTCCACAGTCCCATTCGATAAAGTAATGCCCATTATAAACCCTCTCGAATTCTTCCCTTTTTTTAAGCGGTTCGAAAGCCTCTGATTCAAGATATGGCTTTAAGTCGAATAAACCTGAAGTGCCATTCTCATCTTTGATGTAAAGCACATAATTATCTTTAGGTATGATTTCAATAATTTTCATTGATCAAGCCCTCTAATTGGAAAGGGTTTTTTGCCATTGACGGCCAATTGCCAATCAGCGATAAGATCCTCTTGGTGTATTTCAATCCATGCAACGACCAGCTTGTGTTTTTTTACTGGAAGCTCTCCTGCCAGTACCGTACCATCTGTAATTGAGTAAACAGCTACCTGCCCTTGATATTCAGCATGAACATAAGGCATTTTGTGCTTTTCCATATCATAGAAAAACATTCGAATAAGGATTCCATAAAACATTGAAATTGTTGGCATGAATAGAGCGCCTCCTTTGATTTACCCAACTGAAAGCAAATATAATATCAAGACGAGATGCTTACAACTTTTATATTCTGGTAGATGATATAAATTGGAAGTCCAACGGTGAGCTAAGCTGCGCCGCCGCTGCCATGCTGGTGAAACCGGACGCACTCGGCGTCAGCTTGGGCGACTTGTTAGCCTAACACCTTTTAATAATTGGATTTTGTTAATAGAACTTATGCATTCCTGGCCATAGTTCTTTTTTTAAAGCCTCATATACATTGAAGACTATTGGACAAACTCCGTAGTTTTCTACCACTGCCATCAACCTACCCATGATGTCTTTTTTGTGCAAATGCGGAAAAGACTGACAATCTTTTGGATGTGCCCCGTAAATTTTACAACGGCCGCCGTATAATAGAGGACATGGTTCCTGATTGAATTTGAAACCTTCAGCTTCTGACACCAAATATTGCTCGATAAACTCACTTGGAAGCATTTGCAAACGCTTGGCCGCTGATTTGACATCAGATTGATTGATAACAGGATAGGTTTCACGGCAGCAATTATTGCACTTAGTACAGTCAATTTCAGTAGAAATTTCCTGATAGAGCTTATGTACAACCCTATCGAGTTGTGCTGAAGTATATTCGTATTTCAGAAACGCTCGAAAATCCCAATTTTCCCGTTCCTTCTCCACAGACAATGCTTTGATTTTTGACAAACTGGCTTCAATTTTTTTATTTTTAATCCTCTTTGCAGGGGCTTTCATTCTCATTTCCAATTTCCCAGAACATATCATGGACGAATAACTGCAAAATAGGCTTCCAAGTAACTATCCCTTAAGTAGCTGAAATCATTAGGTCTGAATTTTTGGCAAAAATTGCTTTTTTTTGCATCACAGACTATAATGCAACCC
>NZ_AUEY01000158.1 GCF_000426225.1 Desulforegula conservatrix Mb1Pa | reverse complement strand
AGCGGTAATGATGATGGTGTGCAGATTGCGACCGGCTGAAGCTATTATGTCTTTAATACTCATGTTGCCTCCAATTGTGATGAAAAGTTCTAACGTGAAGCTAAGCTGCGCCGCCGCTGCCTTACTGGTGAAACCGGTGCGTGTCGGCGTCAGCTTGGGCGACTTGTTATGTGTTTATACCTTCCCGACTATTTTATCAAATCTGCTATCCATGCAAACACTGATATCTGTTGTCACGAACTGGCCGTTTATAAACATGCTGAAAATTGTGCATGGTGTCGGAGCAGATTGAGCTTGATCCATTGTCTCAAGCTTGATTACGCTTAGCGACAGATTCCGCTTGGCAGCGGTTTCAGTTAAAGATTCTCTGACATGATATTCCGAATATGGGCACCTGTTCGAATAGTAGACAGCGATGCCGTTCTTTACTGGACATTCACCATTTTTGACCGAATCATTAAATTGTGGTCTGTTGCTTGTTTTATTAAAGTCCATTGATACGAGGCTGAAACCAGATGGTACTGTTTCGCAAATTTCAAAACCTTCCCCTAACAACCATTTGGTATCACTCATAAAGTGATATTTTTTTGTCCCAACCACAGATACAAGACCTTCTTTATCTTGGCTTTTGGCTGCTTCGACAGCCTCTTGTAACAAAGCTTTGCCGTGACCATTGCCTTTATATTTGCCTGAAACCCAGAAACAGCCGAGATTGATGTAGTTTGGAGCTGTAATCGGTAACCATGCCTTTTCTGCAGGGCCATACTCAATGAATACCTTCGCACGCTCATCAAGCCTTTTAAATACGTAGCCTTTTTCAAATTCTTTTGTAAGCCATTGCTTCTTGCGTGCATAGCCTTCCGAACACTTCTTGTCCGAGAAAGCACAACATATATGCTCAGAATCAATGTTTGATTTTGTCAAAGTTACGTAAGCCATATTATAGCTCCACAGCTTGAGTTTTTTCAGCATACACATAACGGTGAGCTAAGCCGCGCCGCAGCTGCTTTACTGGTGAAATCGGTGCGTGTCGGCGTCGGCTTGGGCGACTTGTTAAAAAATTCCGTAACCATAAATTAATAAGTTTACCATGAGGTTGGTAAACCTATTATTATACCAAAAAACTGCCAGCCCATTGTAGCAAATGCTACAATCCACCAAGCAGGGATTAGCAACATGATAGAAAGAAGCAGTCTTGCCCATAATTTAATTTTTGTGAGTAAATAGACTGCAACAAATGGAATAATTAATGAAAGAAAATTTGCTCCCATAAAATAGGGGTTCCACATTTCGTCGTTGAGGGAATCATTGGCTGAAAAAGCACATGAAATCAAAGCCACCACCAACACAAAACAACTAAAATAATTACGTTTTTTTACTGGGATTTCTTTTTCAATTAATTTGATAGCAAAATATGAGATAGAGCCAAATATTATGGCGATTGGGAGTATTGTGAGCACTGATATTAAATACCGCATCCAATAGGGAGGTGGAATATAATCAATCACTTTTTTAGCAAATGCATTGCTTGGTAAAAAAGCAAAATAGACTGCGTATGTTGAGTGAATTATTTTTTTCATTTTTTTAACGGTGAGCTAAGCTGCGCCGCCGCTGCTTTACTGGTAAAATCGGTGCGTGTCGGCGTCAGCTTGGGCGACTTGTTATGCACTTTTTATATTAACTCTGTTAGCTGGCCGCAGCCCGAACAATAAGAAAACACATTCTCTATATTTCCTCCCAAGCATCAAAACATTCTTGGCATTGACGCCAGTTATGCTCCACTGCCTTTGCAGGTATGGCATTGCTTGATGGAACCTCATGTTTTAGGAAAGATTTCTTGCCAAGCCAATCAGATCTATTTTTATAGTACAATTGTGAAGCTTTAATTATTAAAGATGAATCAAAACTCAACCTGATTTCTGTCTTTTCAGCTGGAGATTGCGTACGAGTTATAGATCCAGTTGCATCCCAATATTCACCTGCATCTGAGAGGTGTAGCTCGATTACATTACAAAAAACTAACTCAATAGCATATGGCTCCCATTGTGACTGAATAAGAAGTTGGAGATCGAAACTGTGAGACATTGCCATGCTATGATCTCTGTTAACCCAGCCTCTATTAACAATGTGTATTTCTTTAGTCATACTATCGTGGAAACATGCTATTGAGGATAGCAGCTTTTCCATATCTTCTTGAGTTTTGATTTCAGTATATGATTTCATATTGTGCATAACGGTGAGCTAAGCCGCGCCGCCGCTGCTTTACTGGTGAAATCGGTGCGTGTCGGCGTCGGCTTGGGCGACTTGTTATACGTCTTTTTTGATT
>NZ_AUEY01000157.1 GCF_000426225.1 Desulforegula conservatrix Mb1Pa | reverse complement strand
GCGCCCTTGCGATTCGGATTGATTTCCCCTCGGACGGGGTATCTCTGCTTTCTTTCAAACAGACGGGGGCACGGCTTTGCCGGGCAAACAAAATAAGAATATTATGTATAATATTCTTTATAATATTTTTTAAGACATCGCCTCAAGAATAACTTTATTTTAGGTAGATATTTATGTATATTATATTTAATATTATTAACGCTATTTTTAATTCTGTATATATCTAATAATATGATAAATAATTAATAATACATTTAATATTATTAATATGAGAAGAGCTTTATAGTCATCAAAAAAAATGTGAGGAAAAATGACAGAAAGAATTAATTTTTTGACCACAAAAGAGATGAAAGATCGAATAGAAATAGCAGCGAAACAAACAGGACAAACATCATCTGATATTGTTCGGCATGCTCTTGATCTGTATTTTCAAAAAAATGAAAATACAGAAATATTAAACGCAATTCTTCAACGACTAGATGCAATAAAAAACACCACAGAAAACACTGAAAGGCATGCCTCAAGAACCAATATTTTTTTAAATCTCTCGGCTGAACATTTTATGAATTCTGAAGAATATGAAGAACTAAGGAAAATTGTTAAAGAAGATCTTGAGAAGAAATATAATTTAAAATGAGGTGATTAGTAATGAAACAAATAGAATCTTATAATTGGTTTGAAACAATTCTCCTTGTTATAGAAAAGAATTCCAGAAGGTTTTATATTACAATTATCACTTGCCTTATATTTCATGCATTAACATTATTTTTAATACTATTTTTTTGGTTAGACAGCTTTGATTTTCAAATTATTTTTACTCTAATTAAAGGCTGGGTTTTTTCTATTTTTTCACCGGATAAAGGTGTGCCTTTTAAACTATTTAATAAAATTTATCATTTGAATAGTGTTGATGTTCATAAATACATTACCGATTTAGTAATCCCTCATACGCAAATAAGGCATAAATTTATTTTGTCAGTTTATAGCAGTTTTTTATCATATTTAAGTGCACCTATTTTGTTTTATTTTTTTTTGAAAAAATTGAAAATTAAAGCAACCAAGGAGTATATAACAGGATCACAATTAATATCTTCAAAAGAATTTAATCTCCAAATTATGGATAAGAATCGTTATTTACCTTTTGGTAAAGATATTAAGTTGCCAGTAGCATATGAAACGAAACACTTACTACTGGTTGGAAGTACAGGGTCAGGTAAAACGGTGCTGCTGAGTCGTATAATTAATGCTGCAATCAAACGTAAAAACAATTGTGTTATTTATGATTATAAAGGCGATTATTCTTCTAAATTTTTTAATAAAAAAACAGACCATTTATTTAATCCACTGGATGATAGGTGTTTAAAATGGAATGTTTTCAATGATATCGAAAATAATGATGATATTGAAGCATTTTCAGCTTCATTGATTCCTCCAGCTATTGGATCAGATAGTAAATTTTGGAATGATGCTGCCAGAGATGTTTTGACCGGAATTATTGTATACTTGCATCAAAATAATAAGAAAACAAATAAAGATATTTGGGAAACAATAACATTAGATATTAAAGATATAGCTGAACTTTTGAAAAAAACTCCTGGGGCAGAAAGAGGATATGCATACATACAGTATGAATCAAGTACGCAAGCATTAAATATTGTTGGCAGACTAATACATTACACTAAGAGTTTCGAATATCTGCAACATATTGACGGAAGTTTTTCAATCAGGAAATGGTTACAAGATCCTAAATTCAATATATTCGTTTCAAACCATTCAAATACTAAAGACTATCTTAAGCCAATTTTAAGTGCATTTGTCGATTTAATGGGCCGTCATTTTATTTCATTGAAGAATGATTCTTATAGGAGAGTTTTCTTTTTCCTTGATGACTTTGGAACGCTTCAACATTTACCATCAATTTTAAATTTACAAATATTCGGTACATCAAAAGGGGCTTCAGTTTGGATTGGGATTCAGGATCTTGGACAATTAGAAAATATATACGGAAAGGATATAAGCTCTATAATTACTCGTGCTTGCAGTAATTCAGTTTATCTTAGAGTTTCTGATCCTATTACAAGCCAATATTTGTCAGATAAAATTGGTAAGGCAGTATTTTCTGTCTCTAAAGAAAGATATTCTATGGGGGATCTGGATAATCGACATAGTTCGAATTTGTTTAAAAGTGAGAAAACTGAAAATTTGGTAAAAACTTCTGAACTTATGGCTTTGAAAGATTTGGAGGGCTATGTCTTTTTTTGCGGGACTAATATAACTAAAGTTAAATTTCCATCTGATTACCACTCTGCTTCAGCCATAGAAAGCATGGTTGATGGCATGGGTGGAGTCCTAAGAGCAACATAAATCAGTCTGTGAATCATGGACG
>NZ_AUEY01000156.1 GCF_000426225.1 Desulforegula conservatrix Mb1Pa | reverse complement strand
GGCCCGACAATATAGACTGATTCCACGTCAAATCTTGCGAGCGGTTGATCAATGGCTGTCATGATTCCGCTTATGGATGGAACCGGCTCAAGAACCGAAAATGCATAGATTGTTCCGGCCACCTGGGTTCCGGTTGCTGTTATGGTGACGCCGATATCTCCGCATGCGATCACTCCGGAAAGAGGAACAGTCTGCACCTGGGATGTCGAATCACCGCCGTCAAGGCTGAGTGTATATGTGGCCGTGTTCAGAGCGCCTCCCGCGACTATTGTCAGAAGGATGTCAGCTCCGGCCTTTGGCGTTCCTGACGCGGTAATATCCGGCCCGGTTCCTGTCTTTGTCACAGGCCCGATCGGAGTGCGGACGGCGAACATATACCTGTCGCCAGCAATATGGGTTCCTGCGGAAAGGGTCAGGGTAGCGCCTGTCGCGGGTACTGTAATCTGGCCATTCGCCGCTGTCGGAGTTGTGGTTCCGAATGTTGATCCGCCATTGGTTGAAAGCTTGTAAGTGGCCGTGGCAAGCGCCCCGCCCACGACAATCTCCACGACCACGTCGGCATTCAGGGTAGGCGATCCTGTGGCTGTGCCATCAGGCCCAGTGCCAGTATGACGCACTGGAGAAATATAACCGCCAGGCAGCCCGGCAACAGGCACGGCAATAACAACAGAGTCCTGGCCTGATGTGGCGAAAATATCCCTCAGCCTGTCCACAAGAGGCCCGACACCCAAAAGCGCGTTAAGATCCGAAGATCTGCCCAGTAGATAAGCCTTGCCCGGAGTTCCTGTGCTGCAAACTCCCGCCACCATCACGGATCCCGACACGTCACCCGGAGAAATGCCGCTTATGCCATCGTTTAAGAATTCGAGTACATCGCCCATTTATATCCTCCCTCCACCCATTCTGCGGGCCTTGAATCTGTCCAGGGCCGCCATGAAATCCTCACGGCTTACCTGTTTGCCTCCGGCCCATTCAGCTGCCCGGAAAAAGGCGACCCTTTCCCAGTCCGCAAGCCCGGCTTCTTCAGCCAGAGTTTCAATATCAATAATTTCAGGAAGCCCGGAAAAAGCAGATTCTTTCTGCTTTTTTGATCTGGTATCCGCAGCCTGATTTGCTCCATCCTGGATGCCCGTATCCGCTGCGCGTTCGGTTTTGTTTTCATTTGGATTTTCGTCTGGCATATCAGCCTCCAATATTTGTTCCGTTGACAATATTCACGTCTGTTATCAGCGGGATATTCTGATCGTCGCACACCATGCCGCTGACAATGATGTGGATCGATGCCGTGCGACGCTTGAACACCTCGACCATTTTAGTGCCGTATCCTTGGCGCTCGGCCTTGACAGCTCTCACCGTCACAAGATTGCCATTTCCATCAGCAGTCTTGCCTGGCAGAGCCGCAAGAAATCCCGGCACAAATGATTCGAGCCAATCCTCGTTGTCGCTTACAACTTCGGCCCTGATCCTGAGGCTCCGCTGATAAACCCGGCTGCGTATTGTCACTTCAGGAACATTGGGTTGTTTCAGCCTTGAGATTCTCCTGAAAGACCGCTTCAGTTCTTCAGGCAGCCAGGTCAGTTCTATTCTTGGAACAGGCATGGTGATGTCGGACTTGTCGGGCTTATCAAGCACATGGTTTATCCCCAGACTGCTTGCCGTGCTTCTTATTATGCTGTCAGCGATTGCCTTCATCTTCCTCCTCCGAAAGCTTTGGACAAAAATCTGTGCATAATCGCCACGGTCTCTTCCGCATCCTCTTCATTGAAACCCAGGTAAGGCCTTTCCGGGATTCTTGTTTTTTTGCCTCTGCCTGCCTGGCCTCCGTACTGGTGGATCGCGCCGTATTCTTCGTTTGTGCCGACAACGACCATTTCAGGTGATGCCTCGAAGGTGATCGAGTTTTTCAAAATGGCCTTGTCAACCAGGGTCTGGCCGCCTTCATCTTTTGCCCTTTGGGATATCGACCACTTGTTGCCTTCCGGATCTTCTCCCTTTTCGAATCTTTCTATGGTCGATGAAACCAGCATGTTGCCAATGGCTTTGGCCATGTCCTGTCTGTTTTTGACGGCTGCCACCGCGAAAGCCACCGGCCCTGCCAGAGACGAAAGATTCATTTTGAAAGACGCGCCTGCCATCAGAACTTCTCCCACATGGAAGTATCGAACATGGGCTTAGGAGCGACTACAGATATTCCTGAATCAGGCTCAGGTGCTGGATCCTGACTGACGCTAATGCCCGGAGAAAGCTTCCCGGCCCTTATTGAATCAAGATCCTTATCAGCCCGGCTTGCAAGACGCTGAAGAGGCAGCCATTGATTGTTCGATGAAGCCTCGGAATCCATCAGGGATGTGATCTCAGCTATGCATCTCCAGGCAGAAAGTACCGCGCAGATCCTTGTAATGGTTGCTGTCGGCTGATCAGGGATTTCATATCCGCCCTGGCGTATCGCGTC